>CADBQL010000281.1 GCA_902796815.1 uncultured Coriobacteriaceae bacterium
CACATGCTAGCGCAATCCAAGCTGTCCTCTATAATGGCAGGATGAGCGGCAGGCGGTTGTCTTCATCGCTAGGAATGATGAGTATGGTAAGACTGTTCAACGGAATGACAGAAGATGAGATTATCGAAAGCGGGAAGACGTTCAGCGTCAATTCTCCCCAAGCCCAGGCTCGTCACATCGCCGTCAAGGAAGCGCTCGACGCCATCAACGGCGGGACGTGGGAAAGCCCCGAGGAGAGGCTCTGCTTCCTGAGGAGCGTGCTCGGCGCTGTCGGAAAGAATCCCTGCATTCTCGAGCCAATGAGCTTTGTCGCGGGCAAGAACCTCTTTTTCGGCGATAACGTGTTCATTAACTCCAACGTTACTTTCATCGATGCGGCGCCCATTCGCGTAGGCGACCACACGATGATTGCGCCTGGCTGCGTGCTGACCACGGTCGACCATCCCAAATCGCCCGCGAAACGGCGTGGCTTCACATCGTTCGCTGCGCCCATCTCTATAGGTCGCGACGTTTGGATCGGCGCAAATTGCACGGTGTTCCCAGGCGTGACCATAGGGGACAACGTTATCGTTGGAGCAAACTCAGTGGTCAACCGGGACGTCCCCTCAAACTCGGTCGTTGCAGGCGCCCCGATTCGTCATATACGAACCATCGAGGACGACACCGAGTAAAGTCGCTTCAATTCCGCCAAGGCCACAATTATGAAGGCGCCAAGACGACCCGACAGCGCATGACACGAACCGACAAAAGTATCTTTTACCAGTCATTTTCGATGACACTGGCGCCTATGCACGACACGACACGACGCGATGCGAAACCGGTTTTTCGGCCAGAACCACGGCAATTGGGGAAAAATAATACTGCCGCCCCGCATGCTCTTAACACTTCCCTCGTCCCTCATGCTCCATGCCAAAGTTTTCGCAACCAAACCAGCCGCCACTGAGTTCCTCGAGATCTTTGTCGGAGAGTTCGAAGTCCTCGGTTTTGGCCAGCGCCCGAAGCTCCTCGGGTGTTTTGCAGGCGCGCGCCTTCTCCTTCTGCTCGGATGTGAGGTCTTCGAATTTCATTACTTCTCCTCTCAGCAGAGTCTAACCATGCCGTTCATTGTACGCGAACGAGAACGGTACTATCAAGTGCCCGACGTGGCATGCGTGTCCGTCCTCGAGGGGCATCGTCCTATGGCGCCTCAATGTCTCCTTCTTTGAGAAATGGGCGCGCCGTGATATGCTTAGCGCATCGGAGATAAAAACACGACCCCGTTGGGTAGTCGGGGTGCGCCCGCCCGGGCGTCAGTAACCTGCCTCCTTGGTTGTCCCTTCTCCGCGTGGCATCTACATAAAGGAGGGTTAGCCATGCGGAAGATCGGGGCATCCTCCACCCTGACCGTGTATCACGACGGCCAATTTTGGGTGGGGGTCTTGGAGCAGGTCGAGGACGGCCAATACAGCGCGTGTCGCATCGTGTTCGGCGCGGAACCGTCGAACGAGGAAGTCCTAGACCTCATCTGCAACAGGTTCAACGAGCTTCGCTTCACGCAGCCTCTCGAACAAGAGGTTGCGCCCAAGTCGGCCGCCAATCCCAAGCGGCGCCAGCGCGAGGCGTCCCGCGAGATGAGGAGGCGCGGTCCCTCCACCAAGGCGCAGCAGGCGCTGTCGGAGGAGCGCGAAGCATCCGCCCAGCAGAGGAAGGCCGACGCCCGCGAGCGGCGAGACGAAGAGAAGCGCCTACGGTTCGAGCAACGCCAGGAGAAGCGCAAGCAAAGGCATAGGGGCAGGTAAGCGGCCAGCTACCTCATTTTCACGCCGCCCCAGAAGCAACGCGCGTCAATTCGTCCTCGTGTGGGAGCAGCAAATCGTCGAGACAAATGGCAAACGCCTCTATTGTCTCGTCATCAGGAACATCTGCGGGCAGCTCGTCCCTTACCGCATAGAAGACGCCCTGCAACTGGGAGAGCGTGTCGAAGGCGCTGTCTCGCGTCAGGAGCGGTGAGCCAGCAACCGCCTCGGCTATGGCAACCACAGCCGGCCTGCCGAACTCTACACGCTCGAGCTCTGCAAGGTCCTCGTTTCGCGACTCGACGAGCTTCAGAGCATCCTCGCGCGTAATCGCGATGCCAGCCTCTACCAGGCGGACGTTAACCGCCGAAAGTATCGAGCCTCCATCACCTGCCGACATGAGGAACGCCGATGTGTCATCCATGCGCACCACCCCTTTATAATTGCGGATAATGCCTAATACCGCGGAATGGCACGCAATTCAAGACTGCAAATCCAAGGGCGAATGTGGTAACGTGCCAGTCGACGCGCGAGGCATGGGCCGACCGGACCGAATGCGACAACAAGTACGCCGCGGGAGACCGCACCGTCACCGAAGCCGGGGCACTAGCCCACCTGAGGCCTGAGCACGACGGACGCCGCATCGTAGCCGAACGAGGACCGGGAGACCCCGCCCGTCTCGTGGATCAGCGCCAAAGGTCAGGTCGTCATCCAAAAGGGGCGCGCGACATGTTCGATACATGCCCAGGCGACGCTCGTCATTCTGGGCGATGCAGGAAGCGGCTTGGCAATACCTCTTAGAGAGAAGTACGAAGAATGGATGCGCATCGTATCCGAAGGATTGGGATAAGAGATTTAGGAGAGTAACTATGAATTGTCCGAAATGTGGTCAGGAAATGCGGCAAGGTTTTCTGTTTTCGACGAAGGACGGGGCCTTCAGCTTCGCGGACGAAGTGCCCGGCGTGTTCCAAAACGCAAAGCATGCAGCGGGGTTTGTCCAGGTAACACCGCTCAAGCCCAACCACCGAGTGAGAATCGAAGCATATTGCTGCGAGAGCTGCAGGTTGATTCAGTTCCAGTACTAGTCACAACAATCAAGGTCTTTTTGCAAGAGCGGCCTGAAAGGTCTACGGCACGAGTCTGCTCGACGCACACACTGCCTCTCACATAAATCCGGCATTCGCGTAAAATATAGGCGATTCAACCGAAGAACCGATACGGTGAATCAGGAGGTACGGAAATGAGGTTCGAAGACCTGACCCCTGAGCAGAAGGAAAAGGTGAAGGGGTGCAAGAACGCTGATGAGCTGCTGGCAATCGCGAGAGAAGAGGGCCATGAACTCTCAGACATCGAGCTGGAGGCCGTAAGCGGCGGCGAATGGGATTGCTGGGATGTCTGCACCAAATACGAGAAGCCCAACACGTGCGGAGTCAGAGACTGCTCCCAGTTTGGAATCGTCTGATCCATCGAGGGGCCACCATCGAGAACCTGATCACCGTCGAATCCCGCGGGCAAGTTTTCATCAGACGATGCCTAGCCAAAAGAAGCCCAAAGAGGATACTCCCGATGTCATTGAGTTAAGGCCCGCCAGGGTCTTCGACGCCTCGTTTTCTTGGGGGTACAATTCTGCTCTGACATGTGCGAGAATGCAAATATTAACTATAGATAACTTGCTGAGGAGCACGCACGCCAAGGCCGACCGCCAGGCGCTGGGATCAGCTGAAGGGCGTCGCTCCGTGAACAAGGAATCTGAACACCCTCCCGAGACACCTTCCCGTGCGCAGTCCCGCCCCGTGTACGCGGCGACCGTCGCGGGGCTCACCACGGCGGGCATCGCGCTAACCGCTTTCGGCATCTTGCCTGTAGCTGGAGCTGGAAGCGCATTCTCGCACCGTCGCACAACCGGGCGCGGTCACGGGGCCTAGCTTGCGGGCTCCGACCGTCCCTTCTCGCTTGGGCAGCTAGAGCACGAGCAGATAATCGGCAACTGCTTCGATGAGTTCGGTGTCGTGGGTCACTACTATAACTGTACGTCCTCGCTCGACGAGCTTTTTGAGCAGCGTGGCGAACTGCATCATATGTCCGTAGCCCAACCCGCTTGTAGGCTCGTCGAACGCCACGATCCGCCTTCCCGACGCCACGGCGCACGCGATGGCCACACGCTGCTTCTGTCCGCCAGACAGCGTGAACGGATCTCGATCGGCGACGTCCATCAAATCGAGCGACGCCAGGACTTCGTCCACAGCGCTCGCGTCTCCCCCATCAGGAAGGCTGATCTCCACCTCCTCGCGCACGCTTTGCGTGAAAAGCTGGCAGTTCACATCTTGGGCAATGAGGAACACGTTCTTGATGCGCGCCTTCCGGTCCCATGTTTTGCCGTCGAACCTAAGCTCGCTTTTGTCCCTCTTCTCCAAGCCGGTCAGGCAACGCAGAAACGTCGTCTTCCCGCGACCGTTGCGCCCGACCACCGCGGTGATCTGTCCACAGGCAAACGGGATGCGATCGAAATCCAGGACGGGATGGCCTTTCTCGTAGCCGAAATGCAAATTCTCGATCGCGCACGTATCACACTCACCTGCATCGCATGGACAGAAAGGGGGCAGGGACACTTCATCAGGTGCGACCAGGCACGGCGAACGCAACCCGTGACTCTGGCAGAATCCCTCGTCGACCTCGCCCATCTCTTCGCCCACCATTTCGCGAACGATAGCACCGTCCTCCATGACGACGAGCCGCGTGATATCGTCGAGAATCCAGGCTATGCGATGCTCCGCTATCAAGATGGTCTTGCCCTGGCGCTTCCACGACCGAATGATATCGGCGAGCATGAGCGACGCGTCGTAATCCAAATTCGCCGTGGGTTCGTCGAGCAATACGACGTCCGTGCCAGCGACTTCGACGCACGCACAGGCTATCTTCTGCTTCTCGCCGCCCGAAAGCGCGAACAGGCTGCGGTCCATCAACGGCGCCAGGCGCATGTCGTTTGCCACCTGCTCCACGCGATCGACGATAAACTCTTCGGGCACGCCCCTGTTCTCGAGCGCGAACGCGAGCTCGCTCGTCGTGTCGGTCGTATAGAACTGCGTGCGCGGATTCTGGAACACCGATCCCGTACGCTTGGATTGTTCGTAAAGCGGTATGGCGCCCGGCTCGAACGAGCGACCGTCGGGTGCTTCTCCATCCGCTGTGGCGTCCACACGAACCGTCCCACTCAAGCTACCGGGGAAGAAATGGGGAATAAGCCCGTTGACCAGGCGGAGCAATGTCGACTTCCCGCAGCCCGAAGGTCCGGTTACAAGCACGCATTCCCCTGTGCCGACATTGAGCGATATGTCGCGCAAGCTCGCATCCTGCTGCCCTTCGTACGTGAAAAAAACGCCGTCAAACTCGATCATACCCAAGCCTCCCAGGGAAGCAGCAACGATCCCGCAAGCGCAGCCGCCAACACGAGAAGCACGATCGCATCGCCCACGCCGAATCCGATGCGGGCGATGTTGGTTCTACGCTCGGGACCTCCCAGTCCGCGAACAAGCGCGGACGCCGATAGATCGTCGCCGCCGCGCGACG
>CADBQL010000282.1 GCA_902796815.1 uncultured Coriobacteriaceae bacterium
ATTAGAAACTCGGTCAGTATACACGAAAGCATTGTGCTGCGCCCCAAATCAGCTCGCCACAAGCAATTAATTCACACGGCGCACACGTACGCGCGTAAGCGCCAGTGAGCCCTACCGAAGCGATGAGTTTCGCCCCTGGGGCGCGACTCATGGTATACAGAATACGACAGAAATGACGGTCGTGCTGCAGCCTGGCAGATTGCCGAAGTGCTCGAGCTTCCAGACGAAGAAACGGCGCTCCTGCCCGCCACTCTTCCGCAGTAATGTGATTTGATTTATCGAACAGATTCCTTCGATGACCAGCCCCTCGATGGCTTTCATTTTTAGCAAGGATAAGAGGGGAAAGCTATTGGGGTGCGATAAATATCATTGAAGGACCTATTTCATAAGGCGATACGGTTATTTTCGAGACATATGCATTTGACGCAGAATGCTATTCGTACGAAACGTTCATACAGGCATCGGAAGCCAAAGATAGCTAGTAGCACTCAATAGGAAACCGTCGCGTCAAGTGGTGGCTCGTATGCGTACGAGGGCGTAGTCGGCATGAACGTCGTCAGGAGCAACACGACCTATCTCGCGAAATACAACCTGCGCATCACCAGCAACGGCTCTTCGAAGATCGCCGCGAGAAATGCCCGCATTCGGGGGCGTTTTGCAATCCACAGGGGTCAAGACCGTCGCCGGGTCGCAAAAGGCCCCGACGAGTAGCGTTACGCCACTTTATGCAGCGATTGCTCGTCCATGCGGCATCCCAGCAGCTGGAGCCTGATGTCGGCCGTGTTCTATACGTATTCTGAGTTACGCGCACACTTTTGGACAGCCCCGCTGTGACCTGCAGTCCCGCGGCCTCCGAAATCTAAAGCCTCACTGCCTATTCGTAAATTCGCACGAACGTGACCGCCCCGCTTTCGACGTTGACCTCCATGTAGCACGGGTACTTCCCAGGGAGGAATCGCGCCAGCCCTTCGACCCCCTCAACATCGGGTTCTGCATCGGAGAACACATCTGTGCTGCCCAGATAAAATGCATGGTGCATCGACACGATTTCGGCAGAATCCCTGTTCTTCCCGTCGAAAGGCCAGCACTCGGCCTCCCCAACGACCATCAAATACCCGTCGCGCACCCAGGCGTTTAAAGTCATCCCGCCGAGTTTGCAGATGTACTGGGCATCCGAGGGGGCGTCGAACTCGGACAACGGAGCCGTATCGAAGGGATCGTAGAGTTCCATCGTGTTGGGATTGACCAGAGCTAAGAAAGTCGCATCGAAAATAGCGCCATCAGTCCTGACGTCGTACCAGAACTGTGTCATCGTATGTCCTCCTTCTGGCTCCTTGACACGTGTGTAGCCGTGCACTTTATAGCGCCCCCTATCCATTCCGAGGCATTCGATAACGGGCGGCACGTTCTTTTTTGCGGACTCCAAACGTTTCCGCACGTATTCGCAGGCAGCATCCTCGTTCGCGATGGGAAGCATTGCTTCTGCCGAAGTGGCGGTAGCGGAGCTTGCCGAAACCTCCGCTTTTTCGTCTGCCGAATCAGAAAGCGGCAACGATGTCGCCCCGTCGGACTCGGCGGGCTCGGAGGAGTTGCTTAGATCGGTAAAATCACCAGACTCGATGATTTCACTGGACGCGCCCGATTCGTCGGGTGCGCCGGGATCGCTCGGCTCTCTGGACATGTCCAACTCGAAAGGCTCTGCGAACTCGCTCGCAGTCCGCTCCTCGGACCTATCCGATGGGATGCCTCCAAGCCCGCCTCCGATGCCCTCCGCACCGACCGCTCCCCCGCATGATGCCAATAGGAGCGAGCATGCAATCAGGATGCCGACTGATAGCAGTTTTACTGCCGCGTTACTTACCCCATTAGTATTTTCCACCATGTGGTGTACCGCCGAATTGTTTGCCGCCATGTTTTTCCCTGCCACGTCGATTATCGCCGCGTTTTTTGCCACGTTTCTCATAACATCCTCCGGTGTGGCTCATTCGATTTATAGCCACCTTCTGCTCGCTACTGACTGAGTTAACCCTGAATTCATCATAGAGGAAAGATTGAGGAATACGAATTGCACAACATGATGGCCGAACAACGCCCTCTTTAAAACGCGACTGGCACCCCGATCACAAAGCCGGCCAATACCCTTCGACGTTCCCCAGACTCAACCGCCTCAACCCCGGATCGATCGGGAATTCCTCCCCTATTGCCAGAAACTTCGGCAGAATTCGTTCCCCATCTGTCTCTATGTTAAACCACCATTGACTTTTGCCCATTTCTGGGACACCCAGGGAAAGGGCCTCCCCCTACGATAGTTGCGCTAACGACAATCGGAGAAAGGAAGGCCCATGAAGGCGATTCTACAGCAAATGGTGGACAAGATGAGCGTTGCGGAGAAGGAGGAGCTGCTTGCCGACCTCAAGGCGGCCATCGCCGAGGACATGGCCGCCGGGGCCGTCGGCGACCCCGAGAGGTGCCCCAGGTGCAGCTGCCCGAGGTTCACGAAGAAGGGGCGCGGCGCGGACGGCTCGCAGAGGTGGCTTTGCGCGGGGTGCGGGCGGACATTCTCGGCTAAGTCGATGGGGCTGCTGGCGCAGTCGAAGCTGCCGGTCGGCACGTGGATGGCCTTCGCGGAGTGCATGGCCGACGGCCTGAGCCTGCGCGAGAGCGCCTCGCGTTGCAAGGTGTCGCTGTACACGTCGTGGTTCATGCGGATGCGCGCGTGCGAGGTCATGCGCTCGCGCC
>CADBQL010000283.1 GCA_902796815.1 uncultured Coriobacteriaceae bacterium
CGCTGCGTGGTCGGTTTCAGCTATCAAGATCGCGTGGAGGGCACCATCGAGATCGAATTGATCAAGGAAGAAAAGGAGTGGAGAATCAACGCCCTGAAGAATCCGCATTTCGATAAGCTAAACTTGAGCTAAAATCCTACCAACGATTCGCATTTCACAAACTGCGCATGATGGTATGCTTACAATGCGTGTAACGAAACGCAATGTAAGGGGGCATCATGGGTGAGCATCTAGACCGAGGTGAGCTCGTTCTATCAGCGTTCAAGCACGACTATACGCTGGAGAAATACGACTTGGGGACCGACGCGGCGCTCTCGAAGAGCGCCGCGAAGTTTTGGACGGAGGCGTGGCGCGTCGGCGATGTGGGGCACCTGTGCATCATGCGAATGCGCGCGTTTTTCGGGCTCGTTCGCATGGAAACCGCCATCTTCGCGCCAACGGCAATCGATGCGCCCCTGTTCAACATTGACTGGATGAGCGCTTTTAAGACGGAGGTGCAAATCGCGGAGTTCTATAACGTTCAGTTGCAGCCGTGGTCGAAAGAGTTCCAGGCGGAACTGGAAAGCGTCAGCGACAGAATCGCGGATTTGCCTGACATGAAGCGCAAGCCTCATTGGTACGACAATCTTTTGTACCCCTGTTCGTGTGGCAAAAGGGGCAAGGGCATCACATCCCAGTTGGAAGCCGCTGCGCGTGACTACACGGTAGCCTACATTGCGCAGCTGCCCTTGTTGCCACCATGCGACAAGCAGCAGAAAGCAGCAAAAGTGCGCTCATTCGCCGAGCATCTGTACGCCGATGGCGGCGTAGCCGTGCAACAGATTACGCAACTATTCGGCAGCGAGACCGCACGTCGCATCGTCGTGCAACACATGTACGGCGTCGAACCGACCGGCTAGGCTGCAAACGAGTACGTCAAAATGGAAGGGTTCGAACCGCTCGAGGAACAGCTCTCGAGCGTTTCGGGCAAATGGGGTAGCAACCGACACCGTAACAACCAAAAGAGAGGCGCCAACATGGGGATATATTGTTGGCGCCTCTTGAAGATAAGGTGCTGATAAGGGGATGTGTTCATCAGCACCTAACGGAAGGGCTATTCAAGGTTTAAAACGAGTAATCAATGCTCACTGGCAGCTATACGCGCTTCGGTCAAATCGATTAGGTCCTGGCGCGAGTGAATGCAAGTTTTCGCGTAAATACTCTTGGTGTACCCCTTTGCCGTGTTCGGTGTGATGGCGAGTTTCTTGGCAATGTAGCTAACAGTCCGCCCGCGCGACAGCAGGGTAAACACCTCAGCCTCACGAGCAGTGAGCCCCGCTTCGTCGGCAATATCTGCGCATGCGCGAGCCCAAGGATCTTCATTCCTGTAGACGATATTCATGGCTATGCCCCTCTTCATCCTATGCCTACAGCAAACAGCCATACTGTTTTCCCCATGTTTCTGGGGTCTTACAAGTCAGCCCAACACAGAGGGAAAAACTCGGATGCAAGTCCAGCCCTGGAGACGCCTCCTTGCATCCGAATTCAACAATACCTAAGAATTACAGTCCGAACAGTCCGCAGTACATTGGCGTGAAAGCCATAACAATAATCAGCAGGGCACTCGGAACGACGCCGAACTTGAGGACATCGAGAGGCTTGTAATAACCCCAGCCGTAGCTGAACAGATAAATCGGCTCAATCCACAGAAGCATGGGAGCGCAAGCCCACATTGCGGGCAGGTACAACATAGCAGTGGGAGTTGCACCAAGGATGGGAGCCAAAGCCAACAGCGGAGGGCCAAACATGGCTACGATAGCCGGAGCCGTCGGGATGAAAGCGCGGATGACGCAGACCACGACGCCCATGAGCAGGAAGGCGAGAATCAGGTTCATTCCACCGATGCCCGAAAGAAGCGAGTTGACAATCCAGGTCATGATGCCGGTCGAGCTCATACCGCCAATGAGGACGCCAACAGATCCGATGGTGAACGCGAGATCCCAGTTGATTCTGGCAGCAGTGTCTTTCCACTCGAGCACGCCAACACCAGGCAGGAACATGGCAACCATGCCAAATACAGCCACGATGGTGACGTTGAACGCAGGAACCCAGGTGCCGAGCAGCCAGCAGATGACCATGAGACCAATGATGATCAGCGTGCGCTTCTCCACGTTCGTAAGACCGGAACCAACTTCCGACAAGCGAGTTTCGAGGTCGCTGATGGCGGCGTCAGTAATCTGCTCAGGCTTGTAGATACGCGTTATCCAAACGCTCGCAAGAAGAATAGCTAGCAGGCCGATCGGAGCGAACAGGCCGATCCATTGCAGGAACGTTATGCTGATGCTCGCTTCGCTTTCGAGCAGGCCAATGATAAGGGCGTTGCCAGGAGTGCCAGCTGGGGTCATGAGGCCGCCGATACCAGCTGCTGCC
>CADBQL010000284.1 GCA_902796815.1 uncultured Coriobacteriaceae bacterium
TACTCCAGATCTTCAGCGATGATTTGCAACATGATGTCAGCAAAAACGGGATCGAACTGAGCGCCCTTCCCCTTCTCGATTTCGCCGCGCACATGTTCCTGCGACAGTATATCGCGATAGCTCCGACGGCTGGTCATGGCGTCGTAGGCATCGGCTACGGCGATGATGCGCGCCTCCTCCAGGATATCCGTCCCAGACAAGCCGTCAGGATAACCCTTTCCGTCATAGCGCTCATGATGCCAACGCGCCCCGATGGAGAGCTTGGGCATTTCCTTGATCTTCTTGAGGATGAGATCGCCTTGCGCCGGGTGCTGCTTGATAAGCTCGTATTCCTCGTCGGTCAATCTTCCCGGCTTGTTTATGACGGCATCTGGAACGCCAATCTTCCCGACGTCGTGCAGCAAACCCATCATGTAAATGTCATTTTGTTGGTCATTCGTGTATCCGTAGCGTCTGGCGATTTCCTTGGAGTATTCTGCCACGCGTTCAGAATGCCCGTTGGTGTAGGTGTCCTTGGCGTCGATTGCCTGCGCCAAGGCCTTTACGACGTGAAGGGACAGGTTTTCGTTTTCCTGTGTTTTTCGCTCGACCTCAGCGGCCAGGTCGTGCTGCAACCGAACGAGCTCGATGGTGTGCTTCACGCGCAACACGAGCACCTCGGGTACAAAGGGTTTCTTTATGAAGTCCATCGCGCCGAGCTGAAGCCCCCGCGTCTCTGAGTCCCGGCTCTCATCCGCTGTGAGGAAGATCACCGGGATATCCGCTGCCTTTCCCTGCCTCTTCAAGTGCTCGAGCGTCGCAAAACCGTCGAGCACGGGCATCTTGATATCCAATAGAATCAAGTCGGGACGGTTGTCTTTTGCATAGTCTAGAAGCGCCGTTCCGGACTTCAACGCCGTCACGCGCATGTTGTGCTTGCTCAGAATCGTGCCTGCCATCTTGAGATTCATCACGTCATCGTCGACGACAACAACCCAGTCCATAGTGTTACCCCTCTATCTGCTCGCACGCGTCATGCGTTCATCGGCAAGCGCGGTATTCGACCCGCTCGTAGACCCCTTTCCAGTACGGAATCCTGCTTTAGCATCTCTTCTGCCAGTATTCTGCCCTAGGTCTTCAGCAGAAGTCAAACGTCTCGGCATATCTTGCGGGCCGAACCACGCCACGGCCCTCCAGCTTGCGCAGGAAGTCAAGCTCTCGTTCGCTGAGTCCATCGAAATCGATGTCGTAGGCTCCATTGCAGCGCAGCAGGATTCGATAAAGATCCTGGGGAAGAAACATCACCTTTCTGTTCACGGTGGAGAAAAGCCCCGTGGGAAGCTTCACATAACCTCTCAGTCGATAGTCCTCATGAAGAACGTACTTCACTTCGATGCCCTCCGCTGCAAAAGGCTCAATCGCATTCTTTTCTTATTTATACCCCTCATTCGGCTTCCCGTCCCATAATTGCCAAAATTGTGTGTTCACCGACGAGGGACTCGACAACGTCTCCGGGGGTGGGCCCTCGGATTGCGCCACCGACCGTCCCAAAAATGGGGACTATCGCTGCCGAGATATTTTCTGATAATCGGTGAGACGTACATGGGCGCGAGAAAGTATAGTATATGTGGATGGAAGCCCCCGCCTTTGGCGAATAATAAACTAATCGCAGAAGACCGCTTGGACAGGAGGAAGGTTATGGGAATCGAGAAGCTGCTCGAGGATCTAAAAGGCGACAAGCTCGCAGGCAAGTTCCAAGGCTGCGAGAGCATCGACGAGTTCGTCGCTCAAGCAAAGGCGCTCGGCTACGACATCGACGCGGAGGAAGTCGAGAGGGCGACGGACCTCTCGGACGAGGCTCTCGGAGTAATCACGGGGGGCGCCAGGCCCATCGACCCGACCAAGATCATCTACACCACGTGTTAGCGTCTGGCGCACAAGGCAACTACCTCGTCGAGGGGCTCGGCGCAGCCGGGCTGGGCGCAGCATCGCGAAGGACCCTCTTCGTGAACTGGGACGGGGGCATATACCTAACCTATCACCCGAGGATCCCCGCATGTCGTCGCGGCTCGGCCGTAGGTACCCTCGAATCGTTGGGATTTGAACCTCTGCTTGCCGGAGGGGTAGCGCCCGTCCTTGATATCGAGACGTCAAAGATGACAGCACTTGCGCTTGCATCACCTCGAAGAGCCGATAGGACGAACATGAGCGCACATGCGCTTGCATCACCTCGAAGAGCCGATAGGACGAACATGAGCGCACATGCGTATAATGTGCAAGA
>CADBQL010000285.1 GCA_902796815.1 uncultured Coriobacteriaceae bacterium
CTCGACCTTGGCGAAATTGGTGGCCTGCCGCGCTTGATGGACATGGGTCAGTGCAACGATGCGTACAGCGCCATCCAGGTGGCCGTCGCGCTTGCCGATGCGTTTGGTTGCGGTGTGAACGACTTGCCGTTGTCCATGGTGCTGTCGTGGTACGAGCAGAAGGCCGTATGCATCCTGCTCACGCTTTTGCATCTGGGCATCAAGGGTATCAAGCTCGGACCGACGCTGCCAGCGTTCATCAGCCCGAACGTGCTCAACGTGCTCGTCGAGAACTACGGCATCGCGCCCATCTCGACGCCCGAGGCCGACCTGGCCGAGCTCCTCGCGCGCTAAAACAGCAAGTTCCGCCTGGCGGGAATGGTGCCCGTCAGGCTGACCTCCTTTTCTCGAAAGCCCTGCGACCGTACCTATCGCAGGGCCTTTCTTCACCACGATCAGCGCAAGTCCCGGCCAGAAATGGCTCGTGAAGAACACGTCATGGAAGGGAAACGAGTCGTAGATCGAGAGCGGCATCCAGTCGTTCCAGCTCAATGGCAAGTCTACGGTGGCGCTTAGCATCATCCACCCTCCGCATAGCGGCGCGCAGATGCCGTTGAACCAGTTCATGAACAGGGAGCACCCCTGACAAAGCTTTTCCATCTTAGCTCTTGGATGCCGCATGGTTCGGAGACGTTTCCCGAAACAGCGAGGGATGTCTTCGATGATGCAGCGCATCTTATCTTGCTTGCGAAATTATGTTCTCACGTGACTTTTCAATGAGCTAGCGCAAAGTGTCACAAAGTCGTGTTTTTGCAATTTGGATTTGGGATGATAAATAAAACAAAACAATCAACAATGCAGCTAACTGCGGTTTCTCGTAATAGACGTTTCAGCATAGGACGTTGATGGACATAGTAATCTGCCGATACGTAAGCAACATTGCAACGGCTTTCTCACGCGCAGCGTTACCGGGGCGAGCAACGAGGCGCAAGGCCTTCGATTCTCATACGCGATCGATGGAGTTGCATGGGAAGGCGAAGTGTTGGTGTTCAAGCGCGGAATCTAGGCCGAGGCACGCTACCTGCTGTCTGGGCAGTGCGGCGCAAATCGGGACAAACGAGACGTCCTTCGTGTTGAAGAGCCTGTCTCTGCCGCTTCGCTTATATATAGCTTAAAGCCTCTTGAACAAACCATGCATCGGCTAAGCCTTAATTGAATTTGCTTTCTGGACAGGCGTTCAGAAAGCAAATTCAATTAAGGGTCGCGAGAGTATGGGCTGCGAACCTGGAGGCCGTACTAGGAATTGCTAACGCAGCATTGCTAACGCAGCATTGCTAACGCAGCATGCGCCAAAACTTGCACTGTATCTGTCCGATGGGCTGAAAGCGGATACTCCTGATCGTGGCGCGTTGCAACGTGCGGTGAGCGGTGTTGGGTCAATTATCGGCTGCGCCAACAGTTAGCCGAAACCTGCTCATTCAAGTCGTCCGCCAAAAGCCCCAACGTGTGACGAGCGTCATCGGCTGCGCAAACAGTGGGCTGAAATACTTTCGTTCAAGTCGTCCGTCAAAAACTCGATTTTTAAATCCTTACTATCACCCGTGAGCATGGCGTAAGGGTAGTCTCTGATAGTGGTGTCGCCGACGTAGCTCGCCTGTACTCCCGTTCTGAAAGTGCCTTTCGATTGGAGCTGGACCTGCCCGTCAGGCCAAACGAACTTGAACTCGTAGCCCGTTCGCGTAACCGTCAAGACGCCGTCGCCTCCGTAACGTCCAGTGGTCGTGGTAGTGCCGCCTTCTTTGCGGCCGTCGAACAGGCGAATAGTTGTCCAAGTTCCCACATATTTCTCATTTACGCTTATCGGAGGGCCATCGAGGGGCAGTGCAATATGGTTACCTAACGCGCTTACGTCCATAGATGCATGGGGCGTGTCTGACGCGCTCGAGGCATCGCTCGAGTCGCTCGCGCAACCGCTAATGCACGCCATCAGAATCACGGCTGAAAGCAGAATTGCCATTACCTTTATCTTGCTCATCGTTCGCCTCCTCGATTCGTTTTTTGCTGATAATACCACAGTGGGTTAGCGGCAATTATGAAAGGGCACGCCATCCCGGAGGGCACACGATCCCGAAGGGCGCGGCGTCTGGGAGGACACGCCGTCCCGGAGGGCGCGGCGCAGGCCGGCCCTGGCCCAGGATCCGGTGCTGGCCGGCGCGGTGGAAGCCGGCCCTGGCTCAGGATCTGGTGCTGGCCGGCGCGGTGGAAGCCGGCTCTGGCTCAGGATCTGGTGCTGGCCGATGCAATCATGTGAGCCTTCAATCCGATTAATACCAATAGAAGAAGATGCTCTTTCGCTAATCTGTCGCGAGCTGGTGTGGCGTGAAAGTGCGGACCCTTCGATTCCGTGTGCTGGATAACGTCTGTGCCACATCCGGTAGCGCCAGATTGGAGGGTACGCATTGATTTCGCCAATTTGGGGCCCTCCCGCACGGCAAATCGGAGCCTGCGTACTTTTCTGCGAAAACCCTCATCGCTCTGAACTGGGGTTATCGTTTTGTCCATGTAGCAAATCGGGGGTTGCTCAGTGATGAACCCCCGATTTGACCCAACCAACCCCCGAAAAGGAGCCCGAATCGGTGCGAACCCCCCGATCCGCGGCGGCCCGGTACCCCGAATCGGTGCGGACCCCCCGATTTGGCTGCTTCGGAATCTGTAGCGCGAAGAGTGACGATGCGTCGGGAGCGCATTTTCCGGCGCCTTGCATGCAACTTTTTCATCCAATTGATGACGAATACGCGGTTTTCGGATGCATAAGGCTGATTTCCTTGCAAAAACGGGGGGATCCCCCGATTACATGACGTATCGTAATCTTAAACACGAAATACATTCGCTTTTCAGATTGAGCGGCGCGTGCCATACTAGGGCCATCGAAAGAAAGGCAGGCGGGCACGGGGCCCGCGGTGCCGCAACCCTGTAGAG
>CADBQL010000286.1 GCA_902796815.1 uncultured Coriobacteriaceae bacterium
CCCGGGCTGGCCTTGTCCCATAAGAAATGCTCAGCTTGTTCCCACCGCCGCTATCAGGTGGGACACTCAACCTGTCCCTATGTCCCGCTAGCCGGCGAACTCGACCTGGGCGCCTTGCGGGGTATCCTTGATCGTGAAGCCGAGCGCGGCCATGCCATCGCGCACAGCGTCGGCGACAGCCCAGTTCTTCGCAGCGCGTGCATCGGCACGAGCAGCGAGGAGCGCATCGACGGCGGCAGCGGGATCATCGCCCGCGAACGCCGCGAGCTCTGCAGCGAGGGTTACAACCTCGACCGGATAGGTCGAACCCGCCGACTCGGTCGCAAGAGCAGCGTCGACATCTACGCCGAGCACGCCAACGAGCTCGACGATCAGATCGCGCAGGGAGCGCGCCGGCTCGACATCGGCGAGCGCAAGTGTTTTTCCCGCGACAAGCGAATTCGCGCGCGCCACGAAATCGAAAATCTCGCCGAGCGCCTTGGGGCTGTTGAAATCGTCGTCCATCGACTCGATGAACTTGAGCGTCTGCGCACGCACGAGCTCTTTGACCTCGTCGGCGTCGAGCACCGCATCGGTACCCGTCGCATTCTCGAGCGCCCAATCGATGCCCTTCACGGCGTTTTTGATGCGCTCGAACGCGACCTTGGCCTCGTCAACGCGCTCGTCCGAAAAGTCGAGCGGGCTGCGATAGTGCGTCTGAAGCATCAGGAAGCGCAGGTCATGAGCGTCGACCGTTTCCAAGATGTCGCGCAGCAGGAAGAAATTGTTGAGCGACTTCGACATTTTTTCGCCATTGATCTGCAGCATGCCGCCGTGCATCCAGTGGTGTGCGAACTCGACGCCCTCGGCTGCCTCGGACTGTGCGCGTTCGTTTTCGTGATGCGGAAATACCAGGTCAGCACCACCGCCATGGATATCAAACGGCAGACCGAGGTATTTCTTGGACATGCACGAGCACTCGATGTGCCAACCCGGACGCCCGTCGCCCCATGGCGAGGGCCATGACGGCTCGCCCGGCTTCGCGGCTTTCCACAGCGCGAAATCGAGTGGATCGTTCTTGCGGTCCTCGATGCCCTCGGTGCGCAAATCGCGGTGGCCCGCTTCCATTTCGTCGACGTTCCTGCCGCTCAGCGAGCCGTAGCTATGGAACGAGCGCACGCTGAAGTACACGTCACCGTCCTCGGTCGCATAAGCGTGCTCCGTGTCGATGAGCTTCTGGACGAGCGCGATCATCGTGTCGATTTCCTCGGTGGCCTTCGGGCGCACGGTCGGATCTTTGACGCCTACCGCATGCATGTCCTCGATGAACGCATCGGTATACTGTTTGGCCACTTCAGCGGCGCTTCGCCCCTCTTCGTTGGCCTTGTTGATGATTTTGTCGTCGACGTCGGTGATGTTCTGAACGAAAATGACGTCGAACTTTCGCCACTCGAGATAGCGGCGAATCATGTCAAAGCTCATGAACGTGCGCGCGTTTCCAATGTGGATGTAGTTGTAGACCGTCGGGCCGCACACGTACATCTTGATCTTGCCGTGCTCGAGCGCGACGAGGTCGACTTTCTTGTGCATCTTGGTATCGAAAATGCGAATCATGGGTTCTCCCTTGCTGGTTGCATCGTTGTAGAGGCTATTGTACATGGATAATAAGCGGCGCGCTGTCCAAAAATCCCGCTCGGCAAGTCGCCGGGCAGAAAGCGCGCAATCGGCTCGTTTTTTGCCGACAGACCTCGCGCATTGTTTTCTCGAATAATCTCGAACAGCCCTACTCTTTAAAGATTGCATCGCCAGAGCAGGCGCGTCGCGTAGGCGGCGATGTCCTATTCAATGCTACATCGCCAGAGCAGACACGTCGCGTAGGCGGTGATGCCCTCCTCGCGGCCTTCGTAGCCGAGCCGCTCGGTAGTCGTGGCCTTGACGCCGACGTTTTCGACCGAAATGCCCATTGCTTCGGCCATCCGCTCGCGCATAGCATCGCGATGCGGCGAAAGCTTTGGCTCTTGAGCTGCGATGACAGAGTCAACGTCCAGGATTTCGAAACCGAGTTCGCGAACCTTCTCCGATACGCACTCGAGCAGCTTGATGGAATCAGCGTTTTTGAAAGCAGGGTCGCTCGGCGGAAAAAGCTTGCCGATATCCCCCGCGCGCGCTGCGCTCAAAAGCGCGTCCATGACGGCATGTGCAAGTACATCGGCATCGGAATGGCCATCGAGACCCTGGTAGTGCGGGACGCGAACGCCGCCGATGATAAGTGGGCGGCCAGGCGCAAACGCGTGCACGTCCATGCCCAGGCCGGTGCGCAGGTTTCGCGGATCGAACGAGGGCTGGCCAGGGATGCCAGGCGCGCCTTCCGCGATAGGCTGGGCAAACCGCGCGGAAACGTCGGGCGAGCCTTCCGCGATAGGCTGGGCAGGCTGGCCGGATGGAACCGTTTGATCGCATTGGGTTGGTTGATTTGATGCACCCTCGCAGACCGAACCATTCGACTGGGTAAGCTGTGCTTGCCCTGGGCTTTCCCCCCGATCGCTATTGTTGACCAAATCGCTTGATGACAAAAAACCCGACATTATGTCACATCCTATACATCTTGCGAACGGCAGCTTCGAGTAACTCGTAATCTTCGGGTACGGTCATCTTCAGGTTGTCACGCGGACCTTCGACGACGAGCACGCGGCCGCCGAGACGCTCGATGAGAGACGAGTCGTCCGTGCCCACGAAGCCGTCCGAAAGTGCTGCCGCATGTGCGCGGCGGTAGATGCCCGACCTGAATACCTGCGGTGTTTGCGCATTCCAAAATACGTTGCGGTCGGGCGTGCCGGCGATGACGCCGTTTTCGACAACCTTGAGCGTGTCGATTGCAGGATGCGCGACCACCGCGCCATCGCAATCGATATTGCCCTTTACCGTCGCAAGCGTATGCGAAATGAGCTCGGGCGTGACGAGCGGGCGGGCGCCGTCGTGCAGGATGACGAACTCGAATTCCTCCGGGACGTACTCCAAGCCCGAAAACGCCGACTCTTGACGAGTGGGACCTGCGGGCGCGACGGCGACAGGCGTCACAAACGGAAACGGGTCGACGGCGCGCTTGAGGTATTCTTCTTTTCGTTCCTCGGGGCACACTATGACGATCAGGCCTACATCTCCGACCGCGTCAAGCGCTTCAGCCGACCAGGTGAGCACGGGCCGCCCCGCAATCTCGACGAGTTGCTTTCCACCTTCGCGACCAAAACGATCACCCGTACCACCAGCCAAAATAATAGCCGCCGTCTTAGGATTCTTGTCGAGTTTCCCCTCTAGACATGCAAGCGATTTGCTCAGTTCGTCGAAGTCAATCGACCCCTCAGCGAGAGTCGGCGCCTCAAACAGCACGTCTTGTTCTTGCTCGCGCAACTGCCCGTCGCGCGGATCGCCTTTCTTGTCCCCCATACTATCCCCAATCAGGTAACGCAAAAATAGATCAAATTGCATATTACCTCAAAATGCGTACCAATTGGCCCGCGAGAGAAAGGCGCACTGATAACCGAAAGATGCATCACTGCCTATAGCCTAGTCATCGAGTCGAACTCGAATCGTGCCAGAGTTGAAATTTGCATTTTGGAATTCCAGCTTTGGCGCGATTCAAGCCGTTTCTCGCGAATGGGGTTAGACACAAAAAAGAGCCGCAGGAACGACCTGCGGCTCATCATGGAAGTTGGCTAGCTCAATCCCAAGCGTAGGCTAGTCGGCAGCACCTCCGGAGGCGATGCCGCCGGATGGGACGGAAGCGTGGCCGAGGTTGTAGTCGCGCAGGAGGATTTCGGCTTCCTGGGCGATGGTGTCGCGCTTGCGGGGTGCGGGAATCTCGCCCGAACCCTGGCTGAAGACGAGCTTTTCGCCCGCTTCGTCTACATCGACGTCCACAATCATGCCGCTCGTCCACTTGCCAGCCAGAATCTCTTCCGAAAGCGGATCTTCGAGCAGGCGCTGAATCGCACGGCGCAACGGTCGGGCGCCGAACGTGGTGTCGGTCCCCTCCTTCGCAATCAGGCGACACGCCGCATCGGTCAGGTTGATGGACATGTTCTGCTCGATCATGCGCTCGCGCAGGTCGCTCACGAGCAGACGTACGATCTCGACCGTCTGCTCGTCGGTCAGGCTCTTGAACACGATGATCTCGTCAAGGCGGTTGAGGAACTCCGGACGGAACATCTTCTTGAGTTCTGACATGACGCGACTCTGGATTTCCTTGTCGGAAAGGCCCTTGTTAGGCTCGCTCGAAAAGCCGAGCGTCTGCGTTTGCGCAATGTCGCGCGCGCCGACGTTGCTCGTCATGATGATGACCGTATTGCGAAAGTCGACCGTACGACCCTGGCCGTCCGTCAAACGTCCTTCTTCCAGAATCTGCAGCAAGATGTTGAATACATCCGGGTGGGCTTTCTCGATCTCATCGAAGAGCACGACCGAATA
>CADBQL010000287.1 GCA_902796815.1 uncultured Coriobacteriaceae bacterium
CATGAAAACACGCTAATTGTTCAAATTATTATTCCATTTCGTTATAATGAAGCGAAAATGAAGCCTCAGGAGGACAGTTTTGCGCACAGAATACATACAAGAGTATCTCGTGTTTTCACGCCACCTCAATTTCAGCAGAGCTGCTGCGGAGCTCCATATCACGCAGCCTAATCTAAGCAAACATATGGCCGATTTGGAACGCGAAGTGGGCGTAGAGCTCATCGATCGCAAGACGTATGGAAAGAATCGCCCCGTGCTCTCGAAGGCCGGAAAGTTCTTCGCCGAAGAAATGGCATACCTCGATTCGAGTATCCAGCAAACTCTTAATCGGTGCCGGGCAATCGGTCGCGCTGACACGCGCGATATTCGAATCCAAGAAGTTTGGCAGAACAATGCCATGTCCGATCTCTACGCGCTTGCAGGCGCCTACCAAAGCGAACACCCCAATCACACCGTGCGCTACGTGCGCTTCACGAATCGTCTGCCAATTGACGATCTGTTGGACAACGAGTTTGACGTCGTGTTCGAGGTTTGGTGCGGACCCTATAGCGAGCGCTGCAAAGAACTATATGAACTGGGTGTACGTGCTGTCCCATTTTTGACCGAACCACTTTTAATATGGTATCAGGAAGGAAACCGCCATTTTGAGGGGATACAAAAAGTAGATCTCGAAACATTGCTCGACATTCCGATCATCATGTCACGAGGTTTGATTCTTGACTATATGGTCGTTTCATATGCCTCCTATTGTGAGCGTGAAGGCTTTTTACCACGGCTAAGGCATATGCAATACACGGACAATTCGCCTACCGGTGTATTCATGTCTGATTTCCGCGACAGTGTCCTAATGACCTCGCCTGCAATGGTAAACGACCCTCGCCTCAAATCGCGTTCGGATTTGAGCTATGCCATCGTCGAGGACGAGAGAATCCAAGCCACGTTCCTTTTGGCTGTACGATCAGACGACAAAGAAGCCTGCGATTTTTTGGATTACGCATGGACGCACCACGGCGAAAACGGTGTTATTCCTATACAGAATGATATGATGCGCACCCATAAATAAGTAAAGCACTACATAGTTATGCTTACGCAACATGACGGAGCATATGCTATTGAAACGCACTATTATGCCACATGTATCCCAAATTGCTTGCTTCAGCAAGTTGAGCGAGGAGCAGCTCGTCCCTTGTTAAGTTAACGCTAACGTACGAAACTCCCCAAAATCGGCGCGTTCTCGGCAAAATCCATGAAGGTTTGCATAATTGACCATTGATAGCTGTTCTTCTGATAACCGAAGCATATGCGATAGCGTGCCGATTCTCCGAGACGCAGCAAGACGAGCGAGTCGAGTTGCGCATCGGTGAGTGCCGAGCGAGCGAGGATTTCGGGGCAGAAGCAGGCACCAGCGCCACGCACGCACAAGGCGAGCAACGTTTCAGCATTGCTCGATGTCACCATAATACGCGGATGCAAAATGCCAGCGCTCTTGAACAGCGAGCGCTCGATGTGCCCGCCAATATCGTCGATGCTGTTCAGCACAAGCGGACAAGTTTCGAGGGCCGTGATGTCACCATCCTCAAAACGTCGAATTCGCTCGACCACCTCATCACCGTACAGAGAATCGAGAAGGGCACGCGATACGAGCATCACGACTTCCTCGCGGTAGTACTCCCGCAATTCAATGCCGGGAACGGCTTCAGAGAAATGCGCGATGGCGAGGTCGACATCGCCATCGATGAGCTTTCGACGCAAGACATCGTTCGTGTCCTCGATGAGATCTATCCTAATGGCGGGATATTCGTGTTGAAACGCCAAAATCACATCGGGCAGCACCGTTCGACCGCGCGTGTAGGTGACTCCAATGCGCAGCACGCCGGTCTGGTTCTGCGAAATGTCGCAGAACTCATGCTGCATAGCCGCATATTCTTCTCTGAATGAGGCTGCGTAGCGAAGCAGAACCTCGCCCGCATACGTCAACTCGAGCGGCACGTGACGAACGATAAGCTGGCACCCGAGCTCTTGCTCGAGCTTTGCGATATTGGAACTGAGCGTCTGCTGAGTGATGTGAAGCTTTAATGCAGCACGCGTGAAGCTGCGCTCGCGGGCGAGCATTTCGAAATTCGAAAGCGACGTGAAGTTCACGGCCGCCACCTTTCGATATCATGCGTTGTCACCTGCGCCAATCACGCATCGACAGGATTGCGGTCGGCGTCGTTTTTGCAACAACAAAAAGAACCTGTAACACGTACCAATAATAACAGTTTGGCTCCCAATTGAGTACGGGCTACCATGTGAACGGAGCGAACAGCTCCATAGCGACCCGCATTTCGCGTAAGCGTCGGATGGGGCCTTGCAAACGGAAACGGCTCCTTTTGCAAGACCCCATCCGACCAGAACAAGAAATGCAACAGCAATGACCGTGAGGAGGTCACCATGATACAGCTCATAGCACTCGTACTCGTAATCGCAGCCGTCTATGCCATCAAGGCCTTCGCAATCATGCGCCAACACGATGAGCTCGCCCTCAACAGCGCATCGTTCAGCTGGGCAAGCGCCCGCGAACAGGATGCCGAAGAAGCGCAGACTTGGGCAGCCGAAGAAGCCGATGACCAAAGCGCGCACCTTGCCATGCATCATCTTCGTCGCATGGGTGGCGCGAGCGCCTAAGCTGTAACAGGGACAGACGCAAGTCTTATGAGAAAACGAGAGCCCCGCCACGACGGGGCTCTTTTCGTCGAGCGATCCTGATTCGCCCCGCTTTGCTATTTTAGGCAGCCGTTTCCCCATGCCCTGGAGAAAAACATGTGCGATAGACGCCTGCCGCCTGCCGTTTTTGCGACAGGCACCCATCCCCAACTATCTATTCGAACGGGAATCGCACGTCGAGCCCGAGCTTGTCGCGTAGCTCGACGAATTCCTTTTGCACCGACTCTCCAACAGGCACGCCCTTGTCCTTGCGGTCAAGCCAGGCCAAGTACTCTTTCTCGCCCGCAGTGTAGATGCGCTCGTAGCCTGGCGCCTTGCGCGAAGCACGCAAGGCTCGGCAGATATCGCCCGCGATTTTGGCAAACTCCGCGCGACCGGAAAACGCGTCGGGATCGACCACAAAGAAGAAATGTCCCAAGTGATACATCTGGGGCGAACCATCTTCGGCAACGCCCGTGAGCGCCTTCATGAACTGGCCGCCCGCAAGCGCAGCGGACAGAATCTCGACAACCGCCGCAAAGCCGTAGCCCTTATACCCGCACATCTCGTCGCCCGGACCGCCGCCCAAAGGCGCCAGCGCAGCCGTGCCGTCGACGAGCATCTTGAGAATCGCCTCGGAGTCGGTTACCGTGGCCCCATCCTGCGTGACCACCATGCCCGCTGGCGTTGGCTTGCCGCTGCGTGCCCAGTATTCAATCTTGCCGCGCTGCACGATCGAGGTCGCACAGTCGATGCAGAATGG
>CADBQL010000288.1 GCA_902796815.1 uncultured Coriobacteriaceae bacterium
CCGTCCTCCGACAGCGATGAAGCAGCGCTCAAGGCGCTTCTCGAGGCGCTCGACAAAGCCAATGCCAATGGCCACAAATCGATTGACGCCAGCGCTGAGAGTGTCGTGTTCACATCGGAGCCGATCGTGGATGTTGATGGCGTGACATATTCGTTTGACCAGGAACTAGCAGATCAACGCTACAATTTGGTTATCGGCTCAGACGGCTCAGACATTACCGATCCGGAAGGCAAGCATTACGCAAAGCCGACGCATGCTGGCTTCGCCTCGCTCATACCGTCAGGCGATGCGGTCATTACGGCAGAGCCGACCTGGCTTGAGTCCTTCGGCGCGTTCATGGGAAAACTCGATTGGTCTCCGCTGTTCGTCACGCTCCGCACGACACTCACGGCCATCGTGTTCATCTTCGTACTCGGCCTCGCGGCCGCGTACCTCTGCCTAAACGTTTCGCCGCGTGCGCGCGATATCTTCGACACCATCTTCACGATTCCCATGGTGCTTCCACCGACGGTCTGCGGCTTTTTGCTCCTGCTCGCGCTCGGCAACAACACGGCGCTCGGGCGGTGGTTCATCGACATCGGGTTCCCGCTGATATTCAGCTGGCCTGCGACCGTGATTGCGGCGGTCATCGTGGCGTTTCCGCTCATGTACCGAAACGCACGTGGCGCATTCGAGAACCTCGACCCTAACATGCTCGATGCGGCGCGCACGCTCGGTTGGTCTGAGGCGCGCATTTTCTTTAAGATTATGCTACCGCTGTCCTGGTCCTCGATCGCCGCAGGCACCGTGCTCGCGTTCGCACGCGCGCTCGGCGAATTCGGGGCGACGTTGTTCTTGGCAGGCAATTACCTGGGTGTCACGCGTACGATTCCGATTGCGATTTACTTCGAGTGGATGAACGGAAACATCGATGTCGCGCTGTTCTGGACGGTTGTCATCTTGATTTTCAGCTTCATCGTGATCCTGTTCATCAACCTGTGGTCGCAGCATACGACGCGCTATCGTAAGGGGGCGGTGGAGGAATGAGCCTGTCCATCGACATTCGCAAGCATTTTCCCTCGTTCGATTTGGAAGTGCAATTCGACGCCGGTGACGAGGTGTTCGGTCTGCTCGGCGCTTCTGGGTGCGGCAAATCGCTGACCATGCGATGTGTGGCAGGCATCGAAAAACCTGACGAGGGGCGCATCGTCGTCAACGGCGAGGTGTTCTACGATAGCGCTGCGAAGATTAACCTTAAGCCGCAGCAACGCAAGACCGCGTTGCTGTTCCAAAACTATATGCTGTTTCCCAATCTGACGGTCGAGCAAAACGTCGGTGCGGGCATTCCCAAGAGCGTTTCGAAAACCGAGCGGCAAGCCATGATCGATGCCGAGCTCAAGCGCTTCGACGTTGCTGCGTTCGCCAAGCGCTATCCGGCGCAGCTTTCGGGTGGGCAGCAGCAGCGCGTGGCGCTCGCGCGCATGCTTGCGGCGCGCCCCGGCATCTTGATGCTCGATGAGCCTTTCTCCGCGCTCGATGCGCACCTCAAAAGCGTGCTCGAGCAGAATTTGGCAAGCTTGTTCGACGCGTATAAGGGCACGATTCTGTACGTGAGCCATGACATCGACGAAGCCGTGCGCTTCTGCGATCGCATTGCCGTCGTCGAACGCGGCCATGTGATGGAGCTCGACACGAGCCGCGAGCTCATCGACAGCCCTCGGAGCATGGCTGGTCTCAAGCTTTCGGGCTGCAAGAATTCAGTCGAGGTCGAAAAGCTCTCCGACACGCACGTGTACTGTCCGCAATGGGGTGTGAAGTTGCGCGTGCCCGTCCCCGTTCCCGACGACGTGCGCGGTATCGGCGTTCGCGCGTTCAATCTGAGCCGCGCGGAAGGTCCGGGTTGCAATGTGTACCGCATGCGTGTCGACCGAACAAGCGATTCTCGTTTCGAGCGCATGTGCCTTCTGAGCTTCATGGATCGCCGTGCCGATGCCGAGCCACTCGTGGAGGCGACCGACCAGGAAATGCACTTCCTGCATCAGCGCGTCTTCTGGCGCGTCAGCATGCGCGAGCCCGATGTCGTCCTCCCAGAAGTCGGCGACGAGCTCCTCATACGCATTCCTACCGAGCAGATTTACGTGGTTACCCGCTAGCGGTGCAATCGATTCCTACCCCGTTTTTCGGAACCTCCGTTGAGCTTGGGACGAATGGTGCTGAACGATGTCAATTCGGGACGGAATTTCTATTTCCTCAAGATTATATATAGCAAAGAATGCAATTAGCCGTTACACTAGCCTAAACAGGTGCGGAAAACCATGCGGCATGCGGGTTGAGAAGATGAAGCTCGGAATGCGAGAGGCGGCGCGCTGGTGCCCGCTGCAAGAGGGGGCAGTTCTCGCAGCACGCACGAGCTTGGCGTGCATAAACCGAGCAAATCGGAGATGGGGAAGGGTATGTAGGACGGACATGGTCGTGTGATCGACTATCTGAGGATTTCGCTGACCGACCGGTGCAATTTCCGGTGCATTTATTGCATGCCCGAAGAGGGCGTATGCATGATGGGCCATGACGAGGTTCTTCGCATCGAAGAGATTGAGCAGATAGCCCGTGTGGCCACGCGCATAGGCATTCGCAGCGTGCGCCTGACGGGTGGAGAGCCACTTGTGCGCAAGGGTGTCGTGGAGTTGGTGCGTGCTCTGAAGAGCATGCCCTCTATCGAAAACATTTCGATGACGACCAACGGCGTGCTTTTGCCCCAGATGGCAGGCGAGCTC
>CADBQL010000289.1 GCA_902796815.1 uncultured Coriobacteriaceae bacterium
CCAACGGCGTCCGAGCTCCCAGTTGATCTGGAAGTCGTCCTTCGACTCGCCCATCGGCTCGCAAGCCTTGTTCGTGTTCTGGATGTAGTACCAAACGCTGCGCAGGCCTTCGCGCTCCGGGTAGAAGCACAGCGGCAGCACAACGTCGCAGTTCACCATCAGCGTCGGAGTCATGAAGCAGTCGACACCCACGACGAAGTCGCAGTTCTTGAGGCCTTTCTCGACGCGCGGCTCGGGATCTTGGGCGCAGCACGCGAGCGGATTGGTGGACTGGATCCACGCACCGTGAATCTTGAACGGACGGCCGGTGACCAACTGGTCGATCATCGAGTCTGCCTGGCACTGGACCATGCCGGAGTTTGTAATCATCTCGTAAGTCGAGCCGATGCGCTCTTTCTCCTGCTGCGGGGTGAAAACCTCGCGGGGATCAGGCGGAAGCCAAACTTCGGTGTTGTACGGGTCATGAACGGTGATCATGCCGCCCGGACGGTCGACCTGACCGGTGATGCACCACAGGTTGTGAACCGCCTGCGAAGCGGTGATGCACTGCAGGTTCATATCGAGCGCAAGGCCCCACTGAACGGCAGTGGGCTGTTCGGCCATCAGCTCGGATGCGCGGATGATGTCTTCTTTTTCCAGCCACGTAACCTCGGAAGCCCAATCCAGATCGTAGGGCTTGACGGCCTCGTAGTACTCGTCGAAGCCATAGCACCACTTATCGACGAAATCAGCATCGTAGAGGTTATTCTCGATGATGTACTTAGACATCGCGAGCGCGAGCATCGAGTCGGTGCCCGGACGAATCTGCAGCCAAAGCTCGGCACGCGAGGCAAGCCAGGTCAGACGCGGGTCGACGACGACAAGCTTGGAACCGCGCTGCATGCAGTCGACAATCCAGTGGCCCAAGTTGCCGTCGGCGTTGGCAATCAGCGGGTTGTTGCCCCACACAAAGATGTTCTTCGGGGCGACCCACTCGGGGTTGTCGTAACGATCCGGGAACTGCATGCTAAAGTCAGGGCAGGTATAGCAGCCCATGATGGTGTTCGCAGCGGCGACGCGCGGAACATAGCAAGCGTTTCCGGAGTGGAAATACGAATACTGAATGGAGCCGAGGGCGTAACCCAGACGTGCATTGATCGGCGGGGTCACGCGGCCGGTGCCAGATGCGAAGATGATGGACTTGCCGCCGAACTCGTCACGGATGGCCGTGAACTTCTCGTCGATCATGTCGTAGGCTTCTTCCCACGTGATGCGCTCCCACTTGTCGGCCTGACCGCGGTACTTTGGGTCGCGCTTCATCGGGTAGAGCAGGCGGTCGGGATGATAGATAGCCTCGGCGACGTCCAGGCAACGCATGCAAAGACGGCCCTGGTAATAGGGGTTCTCCTCATCGCCTTCGACCTTGATGAACTTTCCGGTCTCCTTGTCGGTATATACGACGACACCGCAGCCGTCATGGCAGCCTGGTGCCGACCATGCCGCGGAGCGCGTGCAGATCATGCCGTCTTCTTCCCACTGCCACGGCACATCGCCACCCGTGTACATAACGGGAGGTTCATTGAAGAACGTCGGACGCACTTCTTTCGATGCATCGCTGTCATGAGGAATGTCAATTCTTTGAGTCACAGCTACATCACTCTCTCTTACTTGATCCAATAGGTTTCAGGCGAATGAGGCCGAATGGGCGGCCAGCCGAGGCGCCACACATGACGAAAAATCGCATCCCCCTTCTCGCGCTCTCTCCTCGGCGTCGTCTGTTGCGCACACTTTACGCACACGCGAAAAGCTCGTCTTCCCGATGAGGGTACATTTTTGAGATTCGAACGCTCGATAGGACGCCTCATACTCTAAGTACGAGGGTTTTACCTGGGATTATTTCATTAGCCTTTAAAGAGCTTGCCAGGGTGCATGCGAGTGCGGATGAGCCTCAGTCTAGTGTCATGAGGATGAAACTGAGCAAAGGGGGATAAATCATGTTTTGGGTCTAGGGTGCTGTTTTGCGGGCTTGCTAGAATCGCAGGCGTCGATGGGCCCGTATTCGTTTTGTGCGCGGCTCCGGGCGAAGGCCTAGCCTTTCTCCCGCCCTATGC
>CADBQL010000290.1 GCA_902796815.1 uncultured Coriobacteriaceae bacterium
ACAACGCCCGGAATGCGGCCTATGGTCGTGAGCGTGATGAACTTCTTATAGGAAAGATCTGTCAGCGGAACAATGTAAGTAAACACATCTTTGGGAAGCCCCGGGATGAGAAACAGGATGAAAACGATGATTTCCAGCTTGCCAGTCTTCTCGAACGTCTTGAATTTTTCGAGATGCTCAGTGGATACCATACCTTGAACGAACGGAGCACCCAGCTTGTGAACGAGCCAGTAGATAATACTGCTCGAAATTACGCACCCGAGCAAGACGATGAGCGTTCCTCCAAGGGGGCCGTACATGAGACCTGCAGCTAACTGCACGACCTCGCCGGGAATAAACGCGACGATAATCTGAAGAAACTGCATTCCGAGCAGAATGAACACACCCGCAGGACCAGCATTGCGCACGCGCTCTACAAGGCGGTCGACGCCACCCTCCGTAAAAACATCGGCTATATACGGCCAGGCCAGATAAACGATAACCCCCACCAGCACAACAAACGCGAGAAGGCCCGCAAACTTAAAAACAGTAGCACGATCCATTCCGGACTTGCGCACATCATCCTTGCCCGCTGCGCTCTTCGGTTCGTTAGCTTCGATTACGTTGGTCTGCTCTTCTTTGCTCATACGTGCATAAACCTATCCTCGACGCGCATGGAGCCCGGTCCTCTACACGTCAGCTCTGATCGCCCTTCGAGGCCTTTTCAAATTCTTCCTTAAATGCCGAAAACATGCCACTTGCTCTGCCGAGTTGTTTTCCGACAGCGAACGTACCCGCCTGAGCCGCCTCGCTTGTTCGGGCGGCAACTTTTTGGGCTGTTGGCTTTACGCGCTCAACCTGATCATCGACCGAGCGCTTGACCTTAACGACACGCTTTTTGGCCGCGTGCGTTACCTGCGCCGTAGCCTTTCCTGCTGCCGCCGCAACCCCGCCTTCTGACGTGGCCTGAAGTGCCTCGTCCGAAACGAGTATCGCACCGGTTTGCGACTCGTCGCTCTCTTCGATGGCCGACGGTACGCCAATAGGAGCCAAGGCGATGCCTTGGCCGCGCTTGAAGCCTTTAACTAGCTGCGCCGGAATCGAGCGCTTGCCCAAGATGACGGCATCCGCGGCGCCGTTTTCTGTCGTCAGGGCATGAACGTCACCTGTTTCCGCGTCAAACGTAACCGTATCCACGTAACCGAGGAAATCGCCTGACTTGGTTAAGACGGGCATGCCAACCCAGATGACGCATTCGTCCAAATCCACGCCGAGCGCCTTGGCTGCTCCTTTATCGGTCGCTCCGGAATCCTCATGAACGACAAGCTGGCCATTCTCGTTATCAAAGCCCCCGAGCGCCACGAATAAATCCTTACGATGAAACATTAGCGCTGCATCGGGACGCTTAACCATAAGGCCCACGACCCGCTTCTGGGATGGATGAAACACGATATGGCGCACTTTGCCAATCTTTCGGCCCTTTGCTTGGGTTACCGCGCGTAAGCCGACAAGCGATTTAGTTGTAATCAGGTGATCGGACAAAAAAACCGCCTCTCAAGACGAAAGTGCGCCCGGGCATTCACCCTTGGCGCACTTTTTCGTACGCTATAGTGCGCTAATTGTTTCGCGTTGGTTCGGCTTATGCCTCAGCCGTCTCAGCAGCAACTTCCACGGCCTTGCTTGCTTCGGCGTTCTCCATCACCTGCGCGGCGATGCGCTGACGCGCTGCCTCGATTTTTTCGCGCAGATCATCATCGGTCACCGCAGACGCCGGAGCGCCACCAGTAGCGCCCTTCACCTTGGCGGTCGCATCGGCGGCAAATTCCTGACCCTTGCTCGTGGCGGTCTTCACGGCTTCCTGCAGATTCGCCGGAAGGTTTGCCCCAAAATCCTTGGCCTCTCCCGCAACTGCACCAGCCTTCTCGGCAACAAATGCCCGAGCTTGCTCGCCAGTCTTAGGCGCAAACGCCAATGCAATCAGAGCGCCGATTGCAGCACCCGTAAAGAAGCTACTGATTTTGCCCATGTGTCGTCCTCCTTGAGTAGAAAACAAAAACTGATAATCCAGATTATACGCGCCAGCATGCCAGCCTAAGCCCATGGGGCCAAAAGTTTTCACACACAGGTTGAATTTGTTACGAAACCGAAAACGCGCAACAGCTGCCGACGGGCTTTGTCCCAGAAACGAAGCCCGTCATGCGCACGCTATGCGTATTGGCTCACGAGCTCGTCGAGCACCTGAGACAACGTCAGTCCCGCAGCTGCGACAGCAGCCGGGAACAGCGAATGGTCGGTCATGCCAGGCGAGACGTCGACTTCGAAGCAACGCGCGGCTCCGCCATCCCAGATCATGTCGATACGGCCCAGGTCGACGACGCTGTAAGCCCGATAAACCTCGAGAGCAGCACGTTCAATTTCGGCACGGATGGCCTGCGCTTCGGATTCGTTGCTCCAGAGCGACGAGAGACGCACAGGGCAATAAAAATCGACCAGACCGTGATCCATGCGTGCTGCTGCATCGAAAAAGCCCCGATGCGGCACGATCTCGACCGGGGGAAGCGCACGCGCATCCCAGCCTGTACCAACGATGGAAACCGACAGCTCCACGCCTTCGACCCACTGCTCGATGTTGACGGCATTGTCGTACGAAAGGGCGTCCAAAATCGCCTCTCCGAGCTCATCTTGCGAGTCCACGCGATGAACGCCGAGCGCCGATCCGCCATGAGCAGGCTTGACGCATACGGGATATCCACCGGGAATGCGTTTTTCAATCAGGTCGAGCGCCGTCGCAGCGCCCATTGACTTGAACGCATCTGCCGCGATGTACACGCCCGGAGGCCACGAAGCTACGCCGTCGGTTTCGCCCGAAATCTGTCGATACTTGATGATTGAAGAATGCAGCGCGTCTTTGTTCCACGAACGATGGCACACGCTCGCAGGAGATCCAACGAACGGGATTTCCAAAAATTCGAGCAAGCTCTGAATGGTCCCATCCTCGCCGTGCTTGCCATGCAGAGCGTTGTAGACGACATCCGGGCGCTCGCTTCGCAACGTGGGAACCAACTGCTCATTCGTATCGAGCGGCACGGTCCTATGCCCTGCCTCTTCAAGCGCAGCGCAAATATTCTTACCGCTGATGAGCGAAAACTCGCGCTCAAACGAGCTGCCGCCCATCAGCACTGCAACTTTTGCCATCGTTTTTCTCCATTCCGCCGCTCTGCACCAGCATAAGTCCAAATGCCGTCAGGCCGAACGGCTAGCCTGTTTTCCTCTTTGGATGAGCTAGGGGTCTGACCCTTCGCTCATTCCTTGATTGCGCCCGCCGCGATGAACGCGCGGTACAACTCGAGACGGTCCTCGATAACTTCGGCGAGGCGGCGAACGGCCTCACGTATGTTTTCTGGCGACTCGTAGCTAAAGTTCAAGCGCATGCTGTTGCGTCCTCGCACGCCATCCGGAAAGAACGAATCGCCCGGTGCGTAGATGACGCCATGATCGAGCGCTTCAGCCAACATGGAATTGGCGTCGACGTACGGCGGCAGCGTCGCCCACACGAAAAAGCCACCCTCCGGCCGCGTCCACGTGGCTTCGGGAGGAAAGAACTCGTCAAGGGCGTCGAGCATAGCGCGCCGACGTTTATCGTAGGTCTTGACAAACTTCTGGAGCGTGTTCTGCCAAGGCGTTTGGGTAAAATACGCCGCAGCCATGACCTGGTCGAATACGCTTCCGCACAAGTCGGTGCCCTGCTTTGCCAGGTTGATCTTGGCGATGACGCCTGGAGGCGCCATAATCCAACCCACACGCAGACCCGCAGCGAACATCTTCGAAATCGTACCCAAGTAGATAACCGAATCGTCGAGCGCACGCATAGGCAGGCAGTGACCGCCCTCGTAGCGCAGCCGCCCGTACGGGTCGTCTTCCACGACGACGAAATCGTATTCGTGCGAAAGCTCCAGCAAGCGCTTGCGACGCTCGGGTGACATCGTGACGCCACCCGGGTTCTGGAAGTTCGGAATCGTATAGAGAAACTTCAGGCGCGGATTGTCCTTGCCGATTCGCTCGAGCTCCTCTTCGAGCAAGTCCATCCGCATGCCCTGACTGTCGAAGGGAACCGTGCGAATTTCGGGCTCGTATGCGGAAAACGCCTGGAGCGCTCCGAGGTACGTGGGACCTTCGGTGATTACGATATCGCCTGGGTCGCAGAACGTCTTGGCCACGAGATCGAGCGCTTCCTGCGCGCCGGTTGTGATGATGACGTTTTCTGGCTTGTGACGAATACCGATGTCGCGCACGATATCGCAGAAAACAGCAGCGGTATCGAACACGCCGTTCGTTCCACCGTACTGCAACGTGACCGCCTGTGCGTCAACTGCCGCCTTCGCGGCTTTTCGCACGGCACTCTTCGGGAGCAGCGACACGTCGGGCATGCCACCTGCAAGCGAAATGACATCATCGCGTTGCGCCGCCGCGAACAGCAAGCGCACCGCCGAGGGGCGCATCTTGGTAATGCGCCGGGCTACCTTGTTAGGAGCCGTTTCAAATTTAATGTGAGCATCCATAATGTTAGCTAGACTATCACAGCACTGTTAAGAAAATGGGCTGCTTTGTTAAATGCACGCAACGCGTTCAAATCGTCCTCGAAGCTGACCTGAACGCACGCGATGCCGGCTTGTTCGTCAATCCACTCGGTCGTGCCAACGAAAACAGCCGCCTCGTCGGCGCATGACCGGATTTGCATTTCGATAACCAGGTGCTCGAGCAGATGAGCCGTAGAAGTCTCATTCATGACCGCACCGAACGTCTTCCCACGTGCATTCACGCACGCATGTCGCGCCAACGTGGGGTATTCCGCCTGCGCCCGTTCGGCGATTGCAGGCGTCGTATAGCGAAAATGCACATCGTCGATGGAAATCCGTGCAATAACACGGTCCGCCTTCACAGTCAGCGATTCGATGCGCACGGGAGCGCCTTGCGCATGCAAATTGCCCTCATGCGCATTCTTGCGCTCGAGAATTGATTCCGAGCACGGACGCGATTGCCTATTCCTCGTATTCGTAATAGTCGCCGTACTCGTCATAATAGCCTTCGTCCTCGGTTGCTTCTTCCGCGGCGAGCTTTGCAGCCGCCTCCTCGGCAGCGCGTTTTTTGATTTCCTCGGCGATAATCACGTCGAGGTTCGCCGTGCGCGTGAGCACGATGATGCCATCGCCTTCGGGAAGCGTTACCGGCTGGCCGTTTCCTACCGCAGTTAGCTCGTCGAACTTGCGTACAAGATCGTCCACCGTATTGCTCGTGCCGGTAAACGTATCGCCATCCGTTATGACCAGCTTGCTCCTATCGTCGCTAAACCAATAGCGACCAGAGCCCTTCCAATCGCCAAACGTGTAGCTGATAGTCTTGTCATGATCGTCGATAGCGTAGTTGTACACGACATCGTCGGCCAACTTGATCGTATGATCGTCGATGGGAACCACGACCATCGTACCCCTGACATACCAATCGCCTTGCATGTCGGCATGGTCGTCGTAGCGCCCCCACCGATCCCAGGCAATCCAGCTCACAGCAGCTACAATCCCCAAAACTGCGATGACGAAAAGGGCGAGCGCAACCTTGCGAAACGATGTCCTGTTGCGCGGGGGCTCCGCATCTGCGGCGGAATCGTTTGCACTTTCCGATTCGACTGAATCGCTCGCTGCGCCTGCCGCGCCATCAGCGGATTTCGATTCTTTGTCCAAAGCGCCCGTCTCACTTGCGCCATCTTTTTCGGAAAAACCCTCGTGAGGCTCGCCAGCATCATCCGAGCCTTCAACTTCTCTTGCGGCCACCTGTTCTGCTTGCTCATCAACAGTATTCCGCTTATCTGACGCAGCGCCATCCGTCGAGTCAGACGCATGAGACATCGGCGAATCGTCGATGGCCGGAATATCGGCTGCCGTGATAACGGGACGACGGCGTGGCACCGCATCGACGCCGCTGACGCTCGTCGAGGGGTCGGGCAGGTCGAGTTTCGCCTTGCGCGTTGGCGCAGGGCGTTCAACGCGGCGCTTATGCACCTCGTTCGCCTTGTGCACACGCGCTGCGGGTGCCTCTTGTTGTCGCGTTTTTTCGCGCGCCATGCCCTACTCCACGTACCTCGTTTCGACTCGCTTTGCTGACTCGCTTTGCCTAGGATGCAGCCGACTCATTACAGGAAATGAGTCGGTAGTTGCCCGAGGCAAAACGAGCCGAGTCGCTGCTATCGCTCCGGCTCGATGACCTTCATGCCACCCATGTAGGGCACGAGCACATCAGGCACCTTGATGGAGCCATCTGCTTGCTGATAGTTCTCGATGATGGCAGCCATGGTGCGTCCGACCGCAAGGCCCGAACCGTTCAGCGTATGCACGAGGCGCGTCCCCTTGAAGTTTGCCGGATCCTTGTAGCGCATACCCATGCGACGCGCCTGGAAATCGGTGCAGTTCGAGCAGCTCGAAATCTCCTTGTAATCGTTGTAGCAGGGTAGCCAGACTTCCAAGTCATAGGTCTTGGTCGCAGAAAAGCCCAGATCGCCCGTGCACAGGCTGATTACACGATACGGCAATCCCAGAAGCTGCAGGATGTTCTCGGCATCGGCGACCATGGCCTCGAGCTCGTCGAAGGACTTCTCGGGTTCGCAGATCTTAACCATCTCGACTTTGTCGAATTGATGCACACGGATGAGTCCGCGCGTGTCGCGACCGGCGGCCCCCGCTTCCTCGCGGAAACACGGCGTGAACGCACAATAGTGCTTAGGCAGCTCATCGACCGAAAGCGTCTCTTCTGCATGAAGGTTCGTCAGCTGCACCTCGGCCGTCGGGATGAGGTAGAGGTTATCGCCCGCCTTGTCAGAAGCGCCCTCCATGTCGGTCGCGAACGTCTTGAACATGTCGTTTTCGAACTTGGGAAGCTGACCGGTACCCGTCATCGTACGCGCGTTGGCCATAACCGGCAGCCACCATTCCTTGTAGCCACGGCTCGTATGCGTGTCGGCCATAAAATTGATAATGGAACGCTCGAGGCGCGCGCCGGCGCCACCGAGCACGATGAAGCGACTCGCCGCAAGTTTCGCGCCGCGCTCGAAGTCGATGATGCCCAGCTCGGGACCAAGATCCCAATGTGCCTTGGGCTCGAAGTCAAACTCGGTCGGGGTACCCCAGCGGCGCACTTCGGGATTGTCATTTTCGTCATCGCCCACCGGCGTGGTATCAGACGGCATGTTCGGCGTATGCAATAGCAAATCGTGAAGCTCGGCATCGATGCGATCGCGCTCGGCGCTTGCGGATGCCAAGTCCTCTTTAATCTGAGCCACGCGCGCTTTTGCCGAATCGGCCTCGTCGCGCTTGCCTTCCTTCATAAGCGCGCCAATCTGCTTGGAAAGCTGGTTGCGCTCCGCCTGCAGCGCCTCTTCTTTCATAATCGAGGCTCGACGCGTCTCGTCGAGCGCCGCAAACGATTCGGCATCCCAGGTGGCATGGCGATTTTTCATGGCCTCGGCCACGGCTTGCTGGTTTTCACGCACAAACTTGATATCGAGCATGTGTTTTGCACTCCCTTTCGATTTAAAGATGGGTTTCAGTATAGGGCAAAAACCCGTGCTAGTATTACCGTTACAAGAAACTGACGTACCCACGAGTCGTTAGGGCTTTTCCCTTCGGCTCATTCGAGCAAGGCAGGCGGGATGGACTTCGAATCAATCTATCATTTCCTTTTCGAAACTTATGTGGGTATCGGTGTACTCGTGGGAATATCCCTCGTCTTGTGCACCGTCGTCGCCGCTTTACTCGAGCTCAGAACTCGCAAAACCTACGTCGACCGCGGCCCGAGCGAAGATGGCGACGAATGGTCAATCTTTGACGATAGCGATCAGGAACAGTAGCAGAAAGTCATGGGCCGGCCAGCGAGCCGGGCTGGCAGAGGGGATTCGATGGCGCAAGAATTGATACTCGATCGATATGAACCTTTGGGCACGGCTGGCGAAGGCGGATTCGGCACGGTTACAATCGCATGGGATCCGCGCATCCAACGGCACGTCGCCATAAAGACCATTCGAATAACCGAGCTCGATGCAGCGCGCGCGGCGTTGCCCGGCGCCCAGGCGGTTTCCGATTCTGGCATCAGCGAAATCGAGCAGCCTCATCCTGAAGAGCCCTCAGATCAAGTGACGGCACTTGCGCACCTGCCTGGCCTCGATGAAGCGCGCACGGCGGCCATGATGGCCGACCCGCGAATCGTGACCGTATATGACTTCGAGGTTAGAGATCGTACGGCTTACTTGATTATGGAGTATGTCGAGGGCATAACGCTAACGGACCTACTTGTCGACTATGCCGATTACCTGACGCTTGACATTATCGCAGCTGTGTTCGAGTCGGTTTCGGGCGCACTTGAAGTTGCCCACGAATCGGGCGTGCTGCACCTCGACATCAAACCCGACAACATCTTGATAAACGCACAAGGCCAGGTAAAAGTCACCGATTTTGGCTTGGCGACCTTGGCCGACGCCTCGGGCGCGGGACGAACCGGCGGCGGCACCATCGGCTACATGCCTCCCGAGCAAATCAGGCGCGAATCACTTGACGCGCGTGCCGACGAATGGGCGCTCGCATCTGTCACGTACGAGATGCTGACAGGATCGAACCTGTTCCGCGTCGAAAAACTTGCCGACGCCGAAGCCGCCATTCGCGATGCAGAGCTAGTACTCCCCTCGCTTTGCTGGAAGGAGATCGACGAGCAAATCGACGACGTCGTGTTTTTTGCGCTCGACCCAGAGCGTGAAGAGCGTTATGCGAGCGTGGCAGATTTCGCAGAGGAAATGAAGAAGTTTCTCGGCGACCCGCAAAGCGGCGCAATTCAACTGCAGCTCATCGTCGAAGACGCGCTCGGAGACGACATAGAAGACGACGAGGTGAGCAAAGAGCGAAAAGCCCGGATTGGACGCGCCGCCGAATCAGGGCCTACGTTGACCGAACGTTTTCTCGACGTTCTCAAAGCAGGTGTTGACGAAGAGGAGCCGGTCGATACCGATGCCGAAATCGAGCAGGAGGTCGAGAAGGGAAAACCCCCCGCTCCTTCTCGCGAGCCTCTGGCATCGCGCATACCAAAGCCACTGACCAACGTGCTTGGTCATGTGTTCGGGGCAATCGGGAGCGGATTCGTGGCCGCATTGGCGTTGACTAACATGGAGCCGCTGATGACCGCATTGGGCGCTAGCGCAAGCTACGGAGTCGGCATACTGGTGGCGATAGTGGCGGCGCTCGGCGCGATTCGCTCGCATATCGGCGCGCTCGTATCGTTTGCCCTGCTTTCGGTCGCACTCATCATGTGTGGGCACCCCATAGCTGGCGCCGTTTTCCTCATCGCAAGTTTTGCCTGGTGGTATTCGGTTGGCCACGACGGCAACGCAGCCGCCAACGTGGCACTGCTACTTCCGCTTGCAGGTGCATTTGGCGGAAACACCCTTGTGCCGTTTATGGCCGGCGCATCCCTTCGCCCTGCGAAGGCCATCGTGACAACCGTTTTCGCCGTTGTGCTCGCATTGATTTTGGCAGGTTTCGGAACGCATAACCTACTCGGCTGGAACGTGCTGGCCAATGGTGATTTCGGCGCTTCGGAAGTCACGACTTCGGTGACACATCTGCTTACACAGCCCTCGACGTGGGCAACCGTTGTCGGATGGCTCGTCGCGACAATCGTGCTTTCGCTCGTGCGCATGCGCGAATCCCGCGCGCTCACCGTGCTGGGTATATCGATCGCGCTCGTCGCTGTGCTCGTCGGCTCGCTTGCGTTTGCCTCCCCAACGCCGCAGCTCATCATCTCGGCCATCATCGCCGCCACGATCCTCGTCGGCGTCCTCGTCTAACGCACGAATGAGTTTCGCCCCGAATGAGTCGCGCCCCTGGGGCGAAACTCATTTCCGGATGAGTCGCGCCCCTGGGGCATGACTCAGTGCGCCTTTGGGGTGAAACTCGTATCGTAGATCCTTCCTGCGCGCCGCCCCTTGGGTTCCCGCCAGCAGGCCCTCCCCGGGCCTTTCGAGCGCCCCCTTTTCGACCGCGCGCATAAAAAGCGGCTATGCCTGCAGGCGCAGAGTGCATGGCGTGGGGGAGCCACTTCTTACGCCCCAGATCGCCGCTTTCTTTGCGCGGTCGAAAAGGGGAACAAGCGCGAGACGGCCCGGGGAGGGCCTGCTGGCGGGAACCCGAGGGGCGGCGCGCAGGACGGATCGTTGGGAGCAGTCTCGCTACCCCAGAAGCGCGGCGACTTTCCCGAGGAGAAGTTCGAAGCTCACGCCACGTTCTTGGAAGTGAGGCTGTTTGGTCGAGACCTCGATGGCGTCGCGCGTGAGGTTGCCGGCGAACCAAGCGGCCTCGAACAGCGACTTACCTGCCATAACGCCTGCAAGCAAGCACGAGCAGTACAAATCGCCCGTACCATGCAGCATATACGGAATAAACTCGTTGTGCACTTCGAAGACATCGCAATCCACGCCGCCGACGAAATTGCGGATTTCGTTTTCGCCATCGCGCTGAATGCCCTTGAGCACGACGTTTTTTGCACCGCGTGCGATTAATGCTTCTATAAGCTCTTTTGCCTGGTCGTTCGAAATATTCGTACCCGTCCACTCGCGCTCGAGAATGATGGCAGCCTCAGTCAAGTTCGGGGTGAGAATGTCTGCTTCGCCAGCAAGTTCAGCCATGGCCTGGCATAGTTCGGGCGTATAGGTCGGATACACCTTTCCATGGTCGGCCATGACCGGATCTACTACGCGCAATGCGTTCGGATACGTCGCGTATATGTCACGGATGATGTCGACTTGCTCGGGAGCGCCCAAAAAGCCCGAATAGACGGCGTCGATTTCGACGTCGATGCCCTTCCAAGCTGCCAGGTAATCACCGAGTATCGCCGTCGTGTCATGCATGTACCAGCCCGGAAACGCCGTATGCGACGAAAACAGTCCTGTCGGCACGGGGCAGACATCGGC
>CADBQL010000291.1 GCA_902796815.1 uncultured Coriobacteriaceae bacterium
GCGTCGAGCAAATCGCCCGTTCCGTTTCCGTGCGTAGCGCTAATCGGCCACGGTTCGCCAAGTCCGAGCTGGTAAAACTCGTAGATTTCATCATAGCGATTCGGCGTGTCGAGCTTGTTGACGGCCAAAAACACCGGCTTTTTCGACTTGCGCAAAATCCGCGCAACCTCTTCATCATCAGTGTTGATGCCCGTGCGCCCATCGACGATGAGCACAATGACGTCAGCCTCGTGGGTGGCGGTGAAAGCCTGGTTCGTGATCGACGCCTGAAAATCGTCGTCGCTCCCCACCTCGATACCGCCCGTATCGACAAGCGTGAACGTGACGCCGTTCCAGTCAGCCTCGTGGTAGGAACGGTCGCGCGTAACGCCGCGCATCTCGTGCGTAATCGCTTCATCGGCGCCGGTTATCCGGTTCACGAACGTAGACTTGCCGACGTTCGGTCGACCGACGACGGCCACAAGTGGTAATGCCATAATGATCCTCCATTTTGATGACATAAAGTCGGGTTTTTTGTCATCAAGTGTTTTGGTCAACTAATATGCACGCCTTGGCTGAACGATCGATTGCAGCAACCCAAACCGATTGTCATCAGAGCAGCTGACGAGCCAGATGTGCGATTTCTTCAAAGTATTCCAGCGGTGAACAGGATACCACGTGGAGCGGCTGACCTGCGACAGTCTCCATATCCACACGAGTCATATCATCGAGCGTGAGCCCATCATCGTTGAATACAACGCGTGGGATGAGGAAAATGAGCCGCTGGAACGGCGCCTGTGTGCCGTCGCACACGGCCTGCGCAGGCCACCCAGACAGCACCCGCACCTCGTCGCGCACCGCCTGCGCGATATCGGCGCCGGTAAGCAAGCCTGTAACGTCAACGTTTCCACCGAAGTAGGCGTTTTCGACGTAAAGCGGCTCGAAGACATCTCCGATAGACGAGCGCGCCACAAGCGGTTCGAGAAACTCCCGCTGCGCGCAGCCCACGACCATAACGGCACGTGTGCGCCTCTCGCGCAGCGCCGCGGCTGCGCGCTCGATTGCACCCGCCCGCTGCATGCTTTCCCAATCATCCACGGTCGAACGGATGATGCCGATGCCGTCCTCGAACATGCCGAAATCGCCGTAATAGCTGGTCGGCGGTATGTTTTCCAAAAGATTGTCGCGATAGGCATTGCGGTAGAACTCATCGGCCGCGAACACCCAAGCGTTGCCGCGCTCGCGTTGCGCACGGTCCTGGAACGGCGCGATTGTCTGCAACAGACCGCGCGACGCCTCAACGTCGTTGAAACTATGGTCGAACGTATCCTGAAAACGCGTGTAACCCAAGGGGACAATGCCGATTTCCACGATACCTGGACGCTCGTAAGCCCATTCCAGGGTCTCTTCGAGGACGGCGCCATCGTTTTCGCCTGGCACAAGCACGATCTGCGCATGAAACTCGATGCCTGCCGCAAGCAGCCGCTCGAGCGATTCGAGCCCGTGCTGCGCATGCCGGCCGATAAGGCGGCGACGTACCTCGGGATTAGTGACCTGCAACGACACGCGCAAGGGCGATATCCGCTGCTCGACGATACGCGCCTCGTCTTCGGGAGTCATGTTCGTGAGCGTCACAAACGTGCCGACCAAAAAACTCAGACGGAAATCGTCGTCGCGCAGATACAGCGACGGGCGTAAGCCGCGGGGAAGCATGCGCATGAAGCAGAACGTGCAGGCGTTTCGGCATTGCTTGACTCCGTCAAAAACAAGGCCTTCGAACTCGAAACCCCAATCCTCGCCCGGCTCGCGCTCGAGCTCGACTTCGCCGACATCGCCGTCCAGGTCAACGTAGCCGACCGTAATGCATTCCTCACCCGCAAGCCAGCGCCAGTCGATGATGTCGCGCAGCGGCTGACCGTCGACCGACGTGATGATGCACCCTGGCTCGAACCCGACTTCCCATGCAGGCGATTCCTCGGCCACGGCGACTATGCGCGCACCAGGAGCGGCGCAGGTTTCGCGAGCGGCATCGGAGGTCGGATATGTGGGCGGCTTTTCCATGAGCTTCGAGTATAGCGAATGGGCCGACCGAGACGAGCCAACTCACAACTCGCGCAAACGTTCCACAACAGCCTCAATCTGGCTTTCGGGCGTGGAAGCGCCGGCGGTGACGCCAACGGTTTCGCACCCCTCGAACCATGCGGGTTCGAGCTCTTCGACGGATTCGACGTGAAACGATCGCGCACATGCTCGCTCGCAAATCTCGGCGAGGCGCGTTGTGTTCGACGAATTGCGCCCGCCGATGA
>CADBQL010000292.1 GCA_902796815.1 uncultured Coriobacteriaceae bacterium
AGCTGAACCGTTCGAGCGCAAAGCAGTCTCACGCGAAGAAGCACTCGCGCTGTTCGCCGACCAACCCTTCAAGGTAGAGCTCATAAAAGAGCTGCCCGAAGATGAAATCATCACGATATATTCGATCGGTTCGTTTACGGATCTTTGCCGCGGACCCCATCTGCCTGACACTTCGAAAGTGCCGGCATTCAAGCTCCAAAAAATCGCAGGAGCGTATTGGCGCGGCGACGCCGAACGCGAGCAGCTTCAACGTATTTACGGTACGGCATTCTTCAAGCAGAAGGAACTCGACGAGCACCTCCACAATCTCGAAGAGGCAGAAAAGCGCGATCATCGCAAGCTCGGGCGCGAGCTTGGAATATTCATGATGGACGAGATGGCCGGCGTGGGTTTGCCGCTCTACCTTCCCAAGGGTGCGCGCATCATTCGCACGATGCAGGAATGGCTTCGCAAAGAACTCTATCGCCGTGGCTATGAAGAGGTCATCACTCCGCATATTTACAAGGCAGATGTGTGGAAGACGAGTGGCCACTACGACTTCTACCATGAAAACATGTATTTCTTCAACATCAACGAAGGAACTGACGAGCAGCCTCGCTACAGCGAGTACGGCGTTAAGCCCATGAACTGCCCGGGTCACGTTATGCTCTACCGCAACGACGTGCATTCGTATAGAGACCTGCCAGTGCGCTACTTTGAATTTGGCACCGTTTATCGCCACGAAATGAGCGGCGTCGTGCACGGCCTCATGCGGGCCCGCGGTTTTACGCAGGATGATGCGCATGTTTTCTGCCGCGAGGATCAGGTCGTCGACGAGGTTGTCGCTATTCTTGACTTGGCCGACAATATCATGAAGGAGTTCGGGTTCGAATACGAAGCCGAAATCTCGACGCGACCCGAGAAGTCCATCGGAACGGATGCCATGTGGGAGTTCGCTGAGGGCGCGTTGAAGGAAGCCATTACGCGCCGTGGTCTCAACTATGAGATCAACCCAGGCGATGGTGCGTTTTACGGCCCGAAAATCGACATCAAAGTCAAAGATGCAATCGGTCGCACATGGCAGTGCTCAACGGTGCAGGTGGACTTTAATTTGCCTGAGCGTTTTGAACTCACCTACCGTACGGCAGACAACGGGGAAGCCCAGCCGTTCATGCTTCATCGCGCATTGTTCGGGTCTATCGAGCGTTTCCTGGGCATCTTGATAGAACACTACGCCGGCGCACTGCCGCTATGGCTCAGTCCGGTGCAAGCTGTCATTCTTCCTATAGCCGACAGGCACAAGGACGCTGCGCGAGATTTGGCTGCTAAGCTCACCGCAGTAGGCGGGCGTGTCGAGGTGGCTGAGCAAAACGAGCCAATGCGCGTCAAGATTGCGAAATCCCAGGCCCAGAAAGTTCCGTATATGATCGTACTGGGAGACAAAGAGGTCGAAAACGGTACGATATCGGTTCGCGAGCGCTTTGAGGGAGATTTGGGAACTTGGCCTACCCAGAAGATGGTCGACCTTCTTGCCGATGCGGTTGTCTAGATTAAACGTATGAGCAACAATACATTTGACGATAGAAGGATGGGATAATGGAACAGATTTCAAGTGCTGAATGGCAATCTAAGGTCATCGACTCGGCGAAACCGGTTCTTGTAGACTTTTTTGCGACTTGGTGCGGACCGTGCAAAGCAATGGCGCCAATCATCGAAGAAATAGCAGATGAGCATCCCGAAATCGATGTTTACAAACTTGACATCGACGAGAACATGGATATCGCCAAGAAATACGGCATTATGAGCATTCCTACCTGCATTGTCTTCAAGAATGGGGAGCAGGCATCTCAAATCATCGGTTCTCGTCCCAAAGACGAAATCGTCGGCTTGCTCTAGCCTTATCGAGCGATAAGAGAAGCGTGCGCTTTCTGCTACAATACTCGAATATGAAGTATAAGCCAGGAAAATACTAGCTTAGAGCAACACGATATGAGGGGCGCTTTGCCGCTTGCGTATAGGCATGTCCGCGCGAGTGGTGAAGCGCCCCTCAAAGATTGTTCCTACCACGCTACGAACCAGTTTTCTAGGAGGCCATCATGGCAGATAACGATATGAGGGATAAGCTCGAGAAGATCATTTCCGCTTACGAGGAGCTGCAGCAAAAGATGGGCGATCCAGATGTGCTCGCCAATCAGAAGGAATACAATCGTTTGGCCAAGGAGTATGCCAACCAAGGACCGCTTGTGAAGCAGGCGCGCGCGTACGTGCAAGCTGAAGACGACTTGGAGGCAGCCAAAGAAATGCTCGACGATCCAGATATGAAGGAATTTGCACAAGAGGAGATTTCGCGTATCGAATCCGAGCTACCCGTAATTGAGGAAGAGATTAAATTCATGCTGATTCCTGCCGATCCGGCAGACGAGAAGGATATTATCGTAGAAATTCGTGGTGGCGCAGGCGGTGATGAGGCGAAGATTTTCGCCGGTGACTTATTCAAGATGTACGAGCGATTTGCATCCGAAAAGAAATGGAAGATTGAATTGCTCGACGTTATGCCCTCCGAAGCAGGCGGTTATAGCGAGATCCAATTCAAGGTTAAGGGTGACAAGGTCTATTCGTTTATGAAATTCGAGTCTGGCGTCCACCGCGTGCAGCGCGTTCCGAAGACCAAATCACGGGGACGAATCCACACGTCTACCGCTACGGTGGCAGTGCTCCCCGAGGCTGATGAGGTGGAAGTCGAGATAAAGAACGAGGATTTGCGCATCGACGTGTATCGAGCAGGCGGCCCGGGCGGGCAGTGCGTTAATACTACTGACTCTGCAGTGCGCATAACGCACCTCCCAACAGGTTTGGTTGTGCAATCGCAAGATCAGAAGTCGCAGTTGCAGAACAAGATCGCTGCTATGGCCGTCCTGCGCGCTCGCCTTTATGAGAAAATGCTTGCAGAGCAGCGCGAAGCCGAAGGAGCAGAGCGCCGCGCGCAAGTGGGTACGGGCGATCGGTCCGAAAAGATTCGCACGTACAACGGTCCGCAGGATCGCGTGACGGATCATCGCATCGGCTACAACGGCACCTATAACGGCGTATTGCTCGGTTCCGGCGGCGCGGGGCTTTCGGAAATGATCACTGCTTTGCAAGCTGCCGAGCGAGCAAAGAAACTCGAGCAAGCGGTCTAGTTTATTGCTCCCAGTGCAATTCTTTGTATTGGCTAGGCGAAATACAAACTCCGTATACATTATTTTGCAGGAAGTGCCTGACGCTTTCTGTGCGGTAGCGTTCTGGGGCAAATGATGGATGATGCGATTTGGACAGTAAGGCGAATTCTTAGCTGGATAGAGGATTACCTGCGAAAGCATGGCGATGGGAATCCGAGGTTGTCGGCTCAGTGGCTCGTTGCCGAATCGCTTGGCGTGAGCCGTGTGCAGCTTTTCATGGACATGGAGCGCCCCCTCACCGAAGACGAGCGTACGACCTTGCGCGATTTTACGAAGCGACGCGCTGCGGGGGAGCCGCTTCAATACATTACAGGTAGTGTTGATTTCAGGCACATCCAGCTGCGCGTTCGTGATGGCGTGTTGATTCCACGTCCAGAAACCGAAGTGTTGGTGAGCGAGGCGTTAGCCCTCCTGCCATCTGCACCCAAGCCGCAAGCTGCTTACGATGAGGCGATCGCGCGCTTGCTCAAAGCTTGTGGAGATTCAAGCTCCGACGGCACGAACATCGTCGACGGACCTGGTGTAAATGCGAGCAACAGTTTCATCGGCGGAAATGAAATAGAGAGCAACGGAGAGATCGTTTACGAGTGCTCGACGGGAAAGTCGCCTAATGACAAGCCGAACGAACAGATGCTGTTAGTTGCCGATATCTGCACAGGAACTGGATGCATCGCTTGTTCGATTGCTTTCGAACACCCGCTCACTCACGTAGTGGCTACGGACATCTCCAAGGATGCAGTTTTGCTCGCTCGGGAGAACGTCTCTTTGCTTGAATTAGACGATCGCGTTGAGGTCCTGAGTTGTGACCTTGGCTCGGAAATTGATGAATCGCTACTTGGTTGCTTCGATCTCGTAGTGTCAAATCCCCCGTATATCCCTACGGCAGTGCTCTCGGAAATTCCGCGCGAGGTTTCTGAATTCGAGCCGAGCATAGCACTCGATGGCGGTCCTGACGGGCTCGTCATTTTCCGACGTCTCCTCGAATGGTGCTCGATAGCACTCAAACCAGACGGATGTTTTGCTTTCGAATTACATGAGTCCTGCCTTGACGAGGCAGCGCTAGAAGCCGAACGAGCTGGTTTTTGCAATTTGCGCATCGTGAAGGACCTTGCTGAGCGTCCTCGCATTCTAACGGGACGCCGACCATAAAAGCTCCATATATGATAAGATTCCTTCAAACGGGACGAATCCCAGCATAAGGAGGAGAAATGGGCCAAAGATTCGCTCGTATCAATCGTGTTATAGGCTTTGCAGCAATAATCTCGTTTTGTCTAGCATGTGCCTGCCTTGCGCTGCCGGCAAAAGCAGATGCCGGCGGCTTAAAGGGTGGTGTTTTGCTCAATGATGTTGCAAAACCGACGATAACCTATGTTGCGAGCCCAGGTCCTGGAGCAGCAAAAATAATCATAGATCCAGTTATTAACGATGCAGACGGATACGAGTTTGTTGTTGCGCTCGACAAGTCATTTAAGAAGGGCGTTAAGAAAAAGACATCATCCAAAACAGCCGTGAAATTCACAACGCTGAAGAAAGGCAAGAAATATTTCGTAAGGGTTCGCTCATATGCCAGGATAAACGGAAGGCTCTTTGTATCATCATGGTCTAAGGTCAAGGCGGTACATACAAGCATTGCTCGATCTCAATCAAAATTTCTCGGCTCATGGAAACTTGTGAAATCGAGTTACGCCCCAGACAATCGCATTATCCAAAATAATCGAAAATACTATCCGAATATTCATCATGTCATGAAGTTCAACAAGAATGGATATGTGACAGAGAAGGGATACTTAGGAGGCCACTCGACCGCAAAATGGGCCGCTAAATCAAAAGTAGTTGGATATTTTGTCAGCAAAGATATTAGCGTTGGTTCGATTAGAATTGTCAACGGAAAGCTCGTTGCGAGAATTAACGGAATTACTATGACATACGCGCGCCTGTAAGTATTCAATCCCAAAGCAAGCATTTCACAAGATTTCGGCCAGGAGGTACTAACCTTCTGGCCGAAATTCTAAGTCTGCATTCGCATGCAGTGCCCTCTTGGTTATCGAGAAACGGAAGGTTTAATATGGCAGATCATCAATCTCTCAAACAGAAATTGGACGAGGCATTTCGCATGCTTGAAGCGCGTCTTGATGGACGCAATCCGACAATCGGCATCGTGTTGGGATCGGGTTTAGGGTCGCTTGCCGAACATGTTGAAAACGCTTGTTACGTTCCATTCGGGGAGATTCCGCATATGAAACGCTCAACAGCAACAAGCCATGTAGGTCGTTTCGTGTGCGGCGAACTCGGGGGAACCTGCGTTATGGTCATGCAGGGACGCTTACACGGTTATGAAGGAAACACAGCTCAAGAGGTAGCGTTTCCCATATGGCTCATGCATAAATTAGGCATCGAAACTCTCATCACTACCAATGCCGCTGGCGCAATAAACGAATCGTTTGCTGTCGGAGATTTCTGTATTATGACCGACCATATAAACTTCACAGGTCAAAACCCAATCGTTGGAACTGAACCCGATGAGATTGCTTTCAGGTTCTTCTCGATGAAGGACGCATACGACCCCGACTTGCGTTCGGTTGCGCTAAGCATTGCCGAGCGCGAGGGGATACGCGTGCAAGAAGGCGTGTATCTGGGTCTTTTGGGTCCAAGTTTCGAAACGCCTGCGGAAATTAAAATGTTTAGGTCATGGGGAGCCGACACCGTAGCCATGAGCGTTGTAGAGGAAGTCATTGCCGCACGACATGTAGGCATACGCGTTCTCGGGATGTCTCTGTGCTCGAATATGGCTTGCGGCATAGAAGGTGCGTCACCATCCGACATCGAGGTGTTCGAGGTGGCGCGCCAGCGCGAATATGATTTCTGCCGACTCATCACGCTGATAATCAGAGAGATTGGATAAGCTTTTTGGTTTCTGACTTCGATAGAAACCGTGCAGAGTTGCACGCGCTCGCAAGGCTTTCTTGCGAGCGCGTTATAATTTTTGCTTACGATTTGTGAGCGGACGGGAGGCCACATGGCCAAAGAGATTATTTCCGTGCAGGGAAACAATACGTTGACGGGCACGGTTCAGATATCGGGTGCAAAGAATTCTGCACTCAAACTCATTGCAGCATCGATTCTCGCGCAGGGGCGTTGCGTAATCAGGAACGTTCCCTGTATTTCTGATATCGACGTGATGTCAGAAGTACTTGAAGTGCTCGGCGCTTCTGTCAAGCGTGGTGACGAATCCGATGACGAGCATACCCTCGTCATCGATACCTCAAGCATCGATTCCTATGAGACTCCTTACGAGCTTGTTTCCAAGATGAGGGCGAGCATATCGGTTCTCGGTCCACTCATTGGCAGATTTGGCAGGGCGCTTGTCGCCATGCCTGGTGGCTGCCAAATCGGTGCGCGGAAAATCGACATGCACCTTCGCGGACTGGAAGCGCTCGGTGTCGAGTTTTCCATCGATCACGGCTATTTGACGGCCGACGCAAAAGAAGGGCTGCATGGTGCTCACGTCGTTCTCGACTTCCCGAGCGTGGGTGCGACCGAAAACCTGCTCATGGCCGCCGTTGTCGCATCAGGCACAACGGTCATTGCCAATGCTGCACGCGAACCCGAAATCGTGGATTTGGCGAACATGCTCAACGAGATGGGCGCAAAGGTCAGCGATGCCGGCAGTTCAATCGTCACCGTCGAGGGGGTCGAGCTCTCATCGCTTCACCCTTGCGAGCACGTCACCGTCGGCGACCGCATCGAAGCGGGCACATTCCTGGTAGGCGGAGCACTCACGGGCGGTCCCTTGACGGTCATGAATGTTTCGCCTGATTATCTACACATGGCCATTGCGAAGTTGCGCGAGATGGGCTGCATGGTACGGGTTGGCGCCGATTGGATTACGGTCAGCAGGGAAGCCAAATTGCTTCCTGTCGAAATCCAGACATTACCTCATCCTGGCTTTCCCACAGATCTGCAAGCTCAATTCATGTTGCTTGCAGCTTGCGCAAAAGGCACATCGGTCATTACCGAAAATGTATTCGAAAATCGCTTCATGTTTGCCGCAGAGCTTGCTCGTATGGGTGCAGAAATCGTTATTGAAGATCATCATGCCATCGTACGTGGCGGTCGAAAACTTCAGGGAGCACCCGTGTCATCTACCGATTTACGCGCGGGAGCGGCACTCGTGCTTGCTGGAATCGTGGCGGAAGGGGAGACCCGCGTCCACAAAATCGACCACATCGATCGCGGATATGAGAATTACGTGGGAAAGCTTCGATCGCTTGGTGCTGAAATCACGCGAGGATTACCGTACCCTAACCATCGGCATACTGTACGCATCGGAACGGACATATAAAAAATGAGCGCTCGAAGGTATCGTTCATCGTCCCGCGCACGAAAAGCGTCGCGCGATGTGGATTCGGCAACAATAGGCACGCACGTGAGCCGAGCCAAACACGCGCAATCGCGTCGGAGCAACATGTCTTCCTATTCGAACGCGCGCTATGGACGACGCTCCGCTGACAGCCAAGTTAATGTTATTGCATCCTCGGGCATAAGCGAAGAGGAGCACAATTCCTACCGTAGGCACTTGCAGCAGGATCGCTACCTTGAAGCCATGCGCAAGCGGAGCCGTCGACGCAAGATCCTGGTTATCTTGATTGCTGCCGTGATAGCCATAGCGTTGGCTTTTGCTGCAGGTTTTTTGGTGTTCAGAGGGGTTGTCGGCTCCGAAATGGCGTTGAGGAACTCCGACGCGCGCGATGCTCTGAGCGCAAGCGAAGCCGAAAGCCCCGTGTATACACTTATTGCCGTAGAGCTCGGCGCGGTTGCCGCCCCACTCGAACAGCCAGGTCCTGATGTGATTTTCCTTCTGCGCGAAAATCCCGCTCAAAGAAAATACACCCTCATCTCACTGCCTCCATCACTAAAGGTTACTGTCGATAACGACACGAGGCGTCTTTCCGATATGGCCGAGGGGGGCGATGCAGCATTTATTTCAGCCGTTGAATCATATGCAAAAATAAACGTCAACCATTTCCTCAAAGTGGATGAGGACGGCATTGCCGGTATGACAGATGCACTAGGCGGAATTGACATCACACTTGATCAAGTCATAGATGATCCGACTGCTGGTGACGTCTATTATCCAATAGGCAGCTATACGCTCAACGGACAAGGTGCTCTCACGTATTTGCGTACATCGAACTTGCGCATGGGAAAAACCGATCAGATGAACAACCAAATGGTGTTTTTCAAGCTTTTGCTTGAAAAACTGGTCGGATATGACGGCGGTTTCGCACGAAGTATCGATGCAATCGACTCGTATTTCCAGACCGACTTAACCCTCAACGATCTCGAGGCGTTTGCCGCTAACATCGTAGAAGCGGGAATAGATTCTATAACCACATCAATCGTGCCAGGGTATTTCACGACATCGTCGGACGTCGTAGAGGACAACGGAGAATTGTTCGTGAGCAAAACATCCGATATCGCTGAATTCATCGATTCTATCGATTCTGATGCAAAACAAGGTAGCCAGCAAGAAGACCAAAGCAGTGAAATCGACCCCGGATCGTTTTCCCTGGAGGTGCTAAACGGTACGGACATCGCTGGTGCGGCAGGCACGACGGCCGATACGCTTGCTTCCCAGGGCTTCAATATCGTTGATGTTGGAAACGCGGAGCAGCAAGTCTATAACGAGACGCTTGTCGTATACCGTACGGAAAACACGCCCGCTGCTCCTTCTTCGCAAAAAGAAGGAACTGACGGCCAAACCGGTGAAGTAGAGGGTTATTACGACGAAGATGGCGACTTCCATGAAGGGCCTGCGCCTGATAGGGTCGATGGAGCAAGCCAATCTGCCTCCTCAAATCAAACGCAAGCAACAGATCTGAGCAAAATGTCCGACGAGGAAGTGCGTTCGATTGGAGAGGCGCGCGCGAATAAAGTAATTGCATCGCTCGGAATGGGTCGTGCCGTAGAAGGCGATGTGTACTATTCGTTCAATGCCGATGTGTTGCTCATTATCGGTTACGACTACAAGCCTGTTTCGTAAGCAATATCTGTTAGAATCTGCAAAGCAGAAAAAATTAATGATAGGAGAGACACATGGTAGATAGGAATGATGTAGCAGCAGTACTCGACCTTATTCGCCCGAGCTTGATCGCCGATGGCGGAGATGTCAAACTCGTAGAAGTCATGGATGATGGTACTGTTGCGGTAGAGCTGACTGGCGCTTGCAAGGGCTGCCCGCTTTCCGAATTGACGCTTGCCAATGGAATCGAGCGCATCTTGAAGGAGCGCGTGCCCGGCGTGACGGCTGTCATTCCAGCCGAACAGATGCAATAGCAACGCACTCTGCTTACGGAAGCATGACTTGTTTGGGTTTACGTCATGTTGAACGACTTGTATCACAATCTGGACCCGGTGGCTTTTGCCATCGGGCCTTTGTCTGTTCGGTGGTATGGAATTGCATATGTCCTCGGTTTTGCATGCGCTGCGCTCGTTATCTGGCGTCTTGCCAAGCGATGGAAGATAAACTTCAATGAAGACGCGCTTCTTACAGTACTTTGCTGCGTAATCGTCGGAGTCATCCTTGGCGCGCGTGTCGGATACTGCCTGGTATACGGTAACGGATATTACTTGAGCCATCCGCTTGAGATTCTCGCATTTAACCAAGGTGGCATGAGCTTTCATGGAGGGCTAGTTGGCACACTTCTCGGGGGCGTTGTCGCTTCCAGGCTCACAAAAGCACCATTTTTAACGCTTGCTGATTTAGGAGCATGCGCTGCGCCAATTGGCTTGTTCTTTGGCCGTTGTGCGAACTTCATAAACGGCGAGCTATGGGGCGCTGTTACCGATTTGCCGTGGGGCGTCGTATTCGGCGGAAGCGCGGGCTCCCTTCCGCGCCATCCTTCCCAGCTTTATGAAGCGCTTTTGGAAGGTGTACTGCTTTTCGCGATTCTGTTCGTGCTTTCCCGTAAAGTTCCGCCACGTCCGCGCGGGACGTTTATCGGCGTGTTTTTGGCATACTACGGCGTTGCGCGTTTTCTCATCGAGTTCGTGCGTCAGCCTGATGCGCAGATTGGTTATCTGTACGGTGATTGGCTGACGATGGGCCAGGTGCTCTCGCTACCGCTCATCGTAGCTGGCATTGCCATCGTGATCGTTGCTGCGCATCTCAAGCTTCCACAGCTTGGTATTTCTAAAGAATAGAAGACAAGGGAATCGTTCTCGATTTTGGGTTGAAACGCAGATTCACAAGTTTAGAAAATAAAGATGCCGGCTTATGCCGGCATCTTTATTTTTATTATTCTGTTGTTGTGCTATTCGGGTTTATACGAAGCATAGAAATCTGCCTGATCGAACAAATCCAAAATGGACTTATTCTCTTCGCCAAACGGCAGGGAAAGGAATTCGCTCAGAGTAGGAACAAGCTCGCTGCAATCGACGTAATGGTCTTTTTCGTTCTTCTTCGACGTGTCCTGTACGCGCCAGTAACGGTCGTTAGCGTCGGTCAGATAATAGCTGGCACCGTTAACGTCCATATATACTGCGTGGTTCGCATGCAGGTACGTCCTCAAATCGTCTGCGGAGATTTCGAGCTTCTCCTCTGCTTTCATTCCCATGGCGACCCCCTTAGGTCTTGTCGGTTACGCTTGCTTCATAATATCAATAAGAACGCGTATTGTGCCCAAGAATTGACGATAATTGATGAGCGTACACGCATCTTACAGGGCGCAAATACTTGCTAGGCAGTTGCAGCTTCCTTGCGAGCTGCGACCGCTTCGATTTGGCCGATAATCGGATCGAGCGCATCGCCGATAGCGTATTGCTCAACTTTGCCCTCGTCGCACAGACGTGCAAACTCGGGATCAATCGGAAGAGTTGCAAACGACGGAATCTGATAGCGCTTCGTGACCGATTTGCCCTGCGGCTCCCCAAAGATCCAATGCTCTTTGCCGCATTCATCGCATTTGAAATAGGCCATGTTCTCGACGAGGCCGAGAACGGGCACGTCCATGCTATGCGCGAGATTGACGGCTTTCCCAACGATCATCGCGACGAGCTCTTGCGGAGCAGAGACGGTCACGATGCCGTCAAGGTCGAAGGACTGCATGACGGTCAAGAAAACATCGGCCGTTCCCGGAGGCATATCAATGAGCAGATAATCGATATCTTCCCAATTCGTTTCGTCATGGAACTGCCTAAGAACGCCCGTGATGACAGGACCACGCCAAGCGACTGGCATGTCGTCTTGGGGAAGCATGAGATTGACCGACATAACTTTTATGCCGCTTTCGGTCACAGCCGGGTTGATGCCGTCCTCGTCTGCTGTCAAATGGCCTTTGATGCCGAACGTCTTGGGGATGGAGGGGCCGGTTACGTCGGCGTCGAGAATACCGACATGGTAACCCTTCTCGTTGAGTTTTTTGGCAAGCAGGCTTGTGACAAGGGATTTACCAACGCCTCCCTTGCCCGAAACCACACCGATGATATGCTTGATATTGGCGCGCGCAGTTGGTTTGGGCGGCTCGGTACGCGATCCGCATCCTTCAACGTTGCAGCCGCTGCACGCACCGCCGCAGTCTAGTTGTTCTGCCATGACTATCCTCCCTCTTGAAAGATTGAACGTCGAGAATCATATCACACTGACTCGAACCTTGCGAGAATCGGAGAAATGAGCCAAAAGTAGGAAATATGAAAGTGTTGCCAGTCAGAATGTATGACTTAGTCTTATACTTGTTTTTTAGATGCACGTGACCGAAATGGGAACTCCCTCTTGGTCGCATGTCAATACCGCTACGGAGCCGCAAATGCACGCGGAGGAATGGGAGCTCGTATGCTTTTTCACGACATTGCTATCATCGACGAGGATTTGGAATACCGAGAGCATAGATGGATCGGCGTACTTGACGACAAGATTGACTATATAGGCGAGCAACCGCCAGCTGACAACGAAAAGTACGGTGAGATCTACGACGGTTCAGGGCGTCTTCTCTTGCCGGCGTTTTACAACGCTCATGCGCATGCCCCGATGATCCTCCTTCGCGGATATGCGGAGAATTTGCCGTTACAGGCGTGGCTTGAGCAGAAGTGTTGGCCGTTCGAAGGCAAGATGAACGGTGATGATAACTACTGGGCAACGTTACT
>CADBQL010000293.1 GCA_902796815.1 uncultured Coriobacteriaceae bacterium
AGCGCCCGCCTTTCGACCGCGCGCATAGGAAGCGGCTATGCCCGCAGGCGCAGAGTGCATGGCGTGGGGGAGCCACTTCTTACGCCCCAGATCGCCGCTTCTCTTGCGCGGTCGACAGGCGGATAAAGCGCGAGACGGCCCGAGGAGTGGTCTGGCCGCGGGAGGTTGAGTTCGCTTGCGCGAACCGCTGGCCGATCCAGAGATTAGATCGCTAGAGCTCGCGAAACGCTGCTCGGACGGCGGCAATCTGTTCGCGATCGGCGGCGACGACGGCGGTGTCACCTGGGTACAGGCGTGTTTCCTCGCCGACGACCTCGACGTCGTCTTTGGACGATACGGCCACGATCAGGCTGTTCTCGGGCATTTCCACATCGTAGGCAAGTACGCCGTCGTCGTTGGAGTGATTGCGCATGTGGGGCACCGAAAACTCAGTCAGCACAACGTTTCCATGCGTCAGCGAGGAGACGACGTTAACCGAACCCATAAGCGTTTCTTCCTCGATGAGATTTGCGATCATCTCGGTCGACGAGATTGACTCGATATCGAGCGCACGGAAAATGCGTTGGTTTTTGGGCGCGTTCACGCGGGCAATGCAGCGCGGCACATTGTAGATGCGCGATGCGATTTCACATGCGACCAGGTTGTTGTCGTCTTTGCCGGTCGCCGCCACGAACACGTCGGCTTTTCGGATGCCGGCGTCCTCCTGGAAGCGCGAGTCGCAGCCATCGCCGCGGATAATCATGTAGCGCCCGGTCAGAATCATCGAAAGTCGGTCAGCCACCTTCACGTCTTGCTCGATGACGACCACCTCGTTGCCGCTGCGCAGCAACACGGTTGCCAGGTATTCTCCGACCTTTCCACCGCCCGTGATAACAATGTACATGACGCCCGCCTATGCCTGGATGTATTTGGAAAACTGGTCTATCAGGTTGTGGTGCACACACGCCAGCACCGTATCACCATGGTACAGCGTCGACTCGCCGGTAGGAATCGAAGAGGCAGAACCATCCCTGCGCTCGAACGCTATGATGCGAATGTCGTGGTCGCGCTCGATTTCGCTCACGTGAATCGCCTTGTGTTCGTCCCAGGAAAGATCCATCGAGAAGCGCAGCACCTCGTAGTCGCCAAACGTATCGAGGTGCGAGCCATGTCCCGAAAGGACCTTGCTGAACACTTCCTCGGCCACAAGCGTCGTACCGCACACATAGTCGATGCCGAGCTGCATGTACGCACGCTCGTGCTCATGATTGTAGAGGCGCGCGATGACATGGGGCACCCCGTACAGACGGCTAGCAACTTCTGTCACCATCAGGTTGGCGTTGTCGGATCTCGTAACGGCTGCGACAATATCGCAGTCTTCCACGCCCGCCTTGACGAGCGTATCTTCATCGTATCCGATACCTTGGATTGTCGAACCGTTGAAACTTCTTCCCAGGTTGTCAAACGCATCGGGGTTCATGTCGACAACGCTTACGTTTGCACCAGCGTCCACGAGCATGTCGGCCAAGCGCGAACCCACACGCCCGCATCCAACCACAATCACGTTGCGCATACGACACCTTCTTCGTTAGATGCGAGCCATTTCCGAAAACGTGTTGGCATACCAAACTGCCGAGTTCGGAGGACAGTAAATCGCCGCAGCTTCGTGCGTGATGCAATAACCATATACCGACGCGAGGCCAGCCACATGGTCCCGAATGGCCGAATCCCAATCATCCCATTCGCTTTCTCCCCAGCCCCACGCATTGCAGGGCAAGAAGCATATGGATCCCTTGCTGCTCTCGGTGTTGGAAATCGCCGGCGACCAGCGGGGATCCACGCCCCTATCCCAAGCCGCTTCGGCAAAAGCGTAGCCGTAACCCTCCAGGGGAGAACCAGCTAGATACTTGTCGATGCGTTCAGTCCACTTGCTCACGAAGACCTTGCGACCAACAGCCCAATTCACAGCAGGCAGGCCGTATTCGTCGGTTTCCAAAAGAAGCTTGGGCTCGGCAGCGGGCGAGGCGCCCGCATTGCCCTCGCGTTTCGCATGATGGCCCCTGTGAGCTGGTTCCCTTTCGTCCTTTGGCAGCTCCATCGTGACGCCTTGCATTTCTTTCTGAATTTTCACGCGCTTGAAAATCGCCCTATCCTCAGCCGCTTCGCGCTCCTTCTGGGCTTTGAGCTCAATTTGTTCGCGCGCATATGTGTCTCGTTCAATCTGCCCAGCCATTAGCAAACTTGCTTCAATGGTTCGAGAGGAGGGCTCAGACAGGAGAGTCTCGGTGCCTGCCTTTTGACTGGACGCACTGTCGTTTGCGGCCGACGCTTGCGTAGCTGCCGTCACTTTTTGGGTATTCTCGTCGAAACCGAACGCACCCGCTTGGACCAGCGTATCTGACGAGTCGGCGGAGGCAACACTGAGCCCCACGCCGAATACGATGGCGAGAATAAAAATGCCGGCAATGGCGTCTAACACCATGCTGCCGGCTCTACGTTTATGCTGCTTCCGACTCATATATTAGGTTCCTTCTATCCGATAGCTACGCCATCGGATGAGGTAATTTTACCGTAAATGTATCCTGACCTGCAATTTTTTGTGAATTGACCCTTCACGATTTGTTCGATTGACAAGTTTTTGATTATTTAGTATGAAAACAATTTTCACAAAATATGGGCTTTACGGCACGGTTTCGCACAATATGTTGCTTTTTTGAGTAAAAACAAATACGAACAAACGCTCTATTTTGAGACGTTGTAAGGGCTTCGTCGGCCAACGGCTGCTTTTTGGGGTTTAGCGGCTATTATTGGACGCTTTCAAGGGGCAAGCCTCCGATGAGCTTTGCCCTCGAACCACAACCCGCCGCTATTACCAGGCAGGCCAAAACGCTTGAGTTATGACAATATTGATGGAGCGGCCATTGGGTATGTTGATGAGCAAGTGAGCCACATCACCTGGAATGGCAAAATTCATGAGCATGGCCAGGCAAAACACAGCAACGATTAGAGAGCTCATAATCATAAGCGCGCCGTTTTTCCGGTAGACCCCCACTCCGTACAGGGCAAACGCGAGCAACGCAAGCGGCCACATACCGATTAGCGCACGCGAAAACGTGTACCATGACACGATTCCCAAACTCATGGGCACACATGAGATTGCAATCGCCGCAAGGGCAATGCCGATCGCATGCCAATGCGAGCCTTGCAGCTGATCGCCTGCCGGCATGATAATCAAGCACAATCCCAAAATCACTAACCCGACAGGCCAGAATTGCCACCACTTCGAGCCGGAAACCATAGGCGATACACTCACGGCGACGAGCAAGAACAGCACCGCCAAGCACACCGCCACGGCGACGCGCACGCTCAGCGAAAAGCCCGTGCCGCCATCGCCTCTGCGCTGCGCATTCAAGCCGGAATCCTCAAGATCGATAAAACCGTACGCACTCGATTCGGCTTGCTCGGGCTTAACTTCGCACGGCGCTGCGTGGCTCGGCTCCTGGTCGAGAATGGCCCACATAACGACATACACGAGAGCGGCAAGGCCGAGCGTGATTATAGTCAAGGCAATAGCCATGATGCGCACGACGATGGTATCCAGGTCAAAACGATTGGCGATGCCCGAGCACACTCCGCCAAGGCAGACATCTTGTCCGCGGTACAAGCGCTGGCTAGCCGACTGTTTTGCCAGCTGTTTTGCTGGTTGCCTCGTCGGCTGATTTGCCGGTTGCTCCGCCACGCTCGCCTTCCTCATTTTCCGGGCGGGCGCGCGATAGTCGCAACCCGCTACGTTTCGTCATCAAGCCGAATGACGTGCAATGCCCGAATACGGCGTCGTCGCATCGTACGCACTTTGAACCGATACCCCTCGATTTCGAATTCATCGCCCACCTGGGGAACGACGTCAACCGTATCCAAGAGCCATCCGGCAATCGTTTCGTATTGATCGGAATCCGCAACCGGCCATCCCATCGCCTGAGCATCTTCGATGGGAAAACGGCCGTCCACAAGCCAATCTCCGTCAGCGACGCACGTGACGAGCGGTGCTTCGGCATCCGTTTCATCGACGATGTCGCCAACAATTTCCTCAACGATATCTTCGAGAGTTATTAAACCATCGGTTCCCCCATACTCGTCTACCACGATGGCCATCTGTTGCCGATTCGTTTGCATCTCAGACAAAAGCGGGAACAAATCCTTGGTTTCGGGCACGAACATCGCCTCATGCGTGTAGTCGGTCACCTGACCGTCTACTTCGCCGTCGAGCACAGCTGGGATAAGATCCTTATAGTGAACGATGCCGATAATGTGGTCGAGGCTTTCGGTAAAGACGGGGAGCCGCGAATAGCCCGTGCCGCGCATGCGCTCGAGCGCGGCGCGAACTGTTTCGGAGTCTTCGACCGCGATGATGTCCACACGCGGCTGCATTACCTCGCTCACCGTCAAATCGTCGAGAGCGAGTATTTCGCCAATCATGCGCTTCTCGTCTTCGAGCAGCTCGTCCGCATCGTCGACGAGTTCCTTGATTTCATCTTCCGAAACGCTGCGCCGATTTCGTGAGAATGCTTCTCTGAGATTGCTCAGAAAACCAGACTTGGAACTATCGCCCTCCGAGATGTCTTTTGACATTGATGAACTCCTAGATTACGAACAACGCAACCGATAGAAACAGGCATATTGAGCCCGCCATGACCGCAAGATGCGACATGAACCAAAATAGGGCATTTTGCGAAACACATACAAGACGGTGCCGAGCGCAAAGCAGATCACGGCAGCAATAAGTAGCCACCAGCCAACGGGCTCAAGCGCAGCAGCGAATGATCCCGCCAGCGGAATCGCCGCGCAACACATCGCGACGCAGATGGCAAGCGGCACCCATCTGGGATGCGAAAGCCATATCGACTCGATGAGGATGCCCGCAAAGGCAAGCACCCACTCAATGCTGCAAAGCACCATACCGCCTGTATCGCCGAGCACCAAAACGCAGTACGGAGTAAACGCACCGGCGATGAAGAGGAACACGAAATCATGGCCGATAACCCGAAATACCGTCTTGGCCGTTTCGTGCGGCAAGGCATGATAAAGCGTCGACATGAGAAACGCCAATACCATCGGCACGGAAAACGCGAGTGCCGCCAGGACACGATCGCTGCCGCCGTGGAGAGTCGCCAAGACAACGAGGATAACGAGCCCAGCGACAGCCAGCGCGGCAGCCACGCCATTCGAAACTGCGTTCGCAATGGTTTCGCCCAAGGAATACTCTTCGAGCTCAGCAGGCATGTTCCTGCGAGCCTTGGCGCCCTTGAACTGCGAAGGCGTCCAAATCGGAACGTGAGGAGAATTGGGCTCAGGGCTTGGATAGGGGGTCACTGGCATCTTCGTGCTCGGCATCTTTATTGGTCTAACTCCGTCTTCGTCGTGGCATAATCGACATTCAACATTGATTCGAGTATCACTCTATCACAGTATAGGGTCCAAAAATCGGGGATTTGCCCCTACGGAGTCCTGGATGACTGCCATCGGCCCATCAAAAAGCGGGGCCAAAACTGACGCTTTTGGCCCCGCTTGATGGCTTTTCTGACGAGAGAAGAGACTGGCTCTTTGTTCGCCGATACGCTATTCTTCGTGATCGCCCAAGCTCAGGCGTCCCCTAAACGCTCGGTACGTAAAGACGTGATACGCAAGCACGATTGGCACGCCGATGCAGGCGATGCCCGTCATCCACGAAAGCGCCGTATCAGACGAAGCTGCCGACGCGATCGTGATGGACGCTCCGACGCTACCTGCTGACGCAACGACCAAATTGGGGAACATGGACGTGGCCAGCAAGAACACAAGCCCAATAGCAGCTGCGCTCTGGCAAATGAACGTGTGGAGATCGCGGTCCTCGTTGCGACCGTACGCAATCGCACCCACCATTCCGAGCGCGAACACGATCACGCAAGCCCACCTCACGAAGAACAGCTCGGGCGCCATTCTCGGACTAATCAGGAAATGCCCGTACACTGACACCAGCAGGAACAGCACCACAGCAGCCAACTGAGCGACGCAGCGGAACTTGATCGCGCGCACGCGCAGCTCACCGACATACGGGGCCTTGAGCGCAATCCACGATGCGCCTGCGGCGATGAACATGGCCAAACCGAGCAGTCCGCACAGCAGCGTGAACGGCGTGACGAGCCCGAGCAGCGGGAATCCGTTGTAGTTGCCCGCCGCATCCATGGGGATGCCCGCATAGATGTTTCCGACTGCAACACCGAACAACAGCGCAGGCAAAAGCGAGCCGACGAAGAAGCAGATATCCCACACGTGCGACCATGCGCGATCGCGCTCGGCGAACTCGACGGAGACCGCCCTCAGTATCAAGCCGAACAACACGAGCATAATGGCAAGATAAAAGCCCGAAAACGTCGTAGCGTATGCGGGCGCAAATGCCGCGAACAAGGCACCGCCAGCCGTAAGCAGCCAGACCTCATTGCCATCCCACACCGGCCCGATGCTGTGGCGAACGAGACTTTTCTCCTGCTCGGTCTTGGCGATGAACGGAAATAGCACGCCCGCGCCTAGGTCAAAACCGTCGAAGACGAAGTACCCTGCTATGAGCAGGAAGATGAGGAAATACCACAAAATGCCGAGCGCCGTCATGCTACTCACCGCCTTTCTGGGTTGCAGCCGCTTCGGTAGCGAGGGCTTTCGCGCCGAGACTATCTGCAGCATCCGCATCGCCGGTCAAGCGGCGGATGATGACGGAGGCCACGTTGATGCCCTCGTCAGGCTCGTTGGCCAGACGCTCGGGACCGTCTTTTATGAACTTGCCGGTCAGGCGAATCCAGGCAACGAACAGCAGCAGATAGACCGCACAGAACAGTACGATGGTCAACAGGAGCTCGGGCGCCGTGACCGACTTGGAAGCAGCCACATTCGTCAGGAGCTCAACACCGTCCGGGCCCGTCGCCGACGGATACACGACCCAGGGTTGACGGCCCAACTCGGCGGTAAACCAACCGGCTTCGATGGCCGCAAACGGGAATATCGGCGAAATGACCAGAAGTTTTTGGAGCCATTTCCATTGGCCGAACTTCTTGGTTGCCAAACCTATGATAAGCAGCAAGATGAGCAGGGCCAAGATACCCGATACAGCCACCATCAGGTGATATGTCTGGAAAATCGCATTTACTGGTACGTCCGATGGATCCATCGCGCCGTATTCCTCAGTTTGGGAAAGCGAATTGAGACCGGGGTATTCCGTATCGAACGTAAACGTGGCCAAAAAGCTCGTGAAGCCCGGCAGATTGGGGCCGTAGACCTGCTGACCATTTTCGTCAACCCAACCGAAGAAATACAACGGTGGGACCTCGTCTTCGTACTGCCCCTCCATCGCGGCGAGCTTTGTGGGCTGCTCTTCCCACACGCCGACAGCCGTCGCATGCGCTGACACGAACAGGGCGCATGTGGCCACAATTGTCACGGCCAGACCGGTTTTGAGCGTCTTTTCGGCAAAACCCGAATGCTTTTTCTTGAGCGTGTAGTACGACGCGATCGCGATTGCAATCAGGCCGCCGATGACAAGCGCCGCCATGACGGTGTGGAAATAACGATTGCCCGTCGAGGGATTAAACGCCGCGCCCAAGAAGTCGGTGAGCACAGCCTTGGAGCCATCTTCGGCCAGCTCTGCGCCAGCAGGCGTCTGCATCCACGAGTTTGCGATCAAGATCCACAAGGCCGAAAGGCACGATCCTCCCCAGACCAGCCACGATGAGATGCAATAGAACTTAGGCGAGACTTTCCCGCGACCGAACAGCAACACGCCGAGGAAAACCGACTCGAGGAAGAACGCGAACAGCGCTTCTGCTGCGAGCGGCGCGCCAAAGATATCGCCTACGAAACGCGAG
>CADBQL010000294.1 GCA_902796815.1 uncultured Coriobacteriaceae bacterium
CGAGAAGGGTTATGCAACCGTACCGGGCGAGATTGGCGAGGGAAAGATCTACGACCCGAATTCTGGCTGGCTTGTCGGCATCGAGGATAGCTACTGGTATGAGCGTTTCTACGGCTATGCATACGATCCGACGAACAACACGCTGCTCGATATGAAGACCGGCGATCGTTACACCATGGAATACGAGCCGGTTGCAGCGGAAGTTGCGGCGGAATAACGGCAGGAAAGGAGACGAGAATCTTATGACACGTTATGCAATGTGCATCGATCTGCATCGCTGCATCGGCTGCCATTCCTGCTCGGTTGCCTGCCGCACCTGGAATGACCTTCCGATGGACATCATCTACAATCCCGTCATCGGCGGTGTTGTAGAGGGCACTTGGCCCAATGTCCATCGCAACTACCTGCCGACGCTGTGCATGCACTGCAAGAACCCTGAATGTGTTCCGTGTTGCCCGACTGGCGCTTCTCAGCAAGATGAAGACGGCGTCGTGTGGGTCGACAGCAAGATCTGCATGGGCTGCAAGGTATGCGTGAACGCGTGCCCCTACGGCATGCGCGACACATCGCACACGGTGCGCCGTTTCGACCAGTACGTGCGCAAGTGCACGTTCTGCAAGGAACGCCGTGCGCTCGAGCCCGACAAAGATCCGTACTGCGTGCAGACCTGCCACCAGAAGGCGCGCGTGTTCGGCGACATCGACGATCCGAATTCCGAGATTTCGCATCTCATCGGTCGTTCTGAAACCTTCCGCCTCTTGGAGGAACTCGGCACTGATCCGCAGATTTACTACATCCCGGATTTGGGAGGTACGCGATAATGGATAATATCAAATACCAAAAAGACAACATGGATCCCCAGTATCCGCATCACTACTGGGAATACCCGATCGCCATCTACCTGTTCCTCGGCGGTCTCGGCGGCGGCATCCTGTTCCTGTCCTGGGTCATGACTGCGTTTGTGTTCCCGGGCGTCGACTTGACGCAGGCGCTCATGCTGCCCAACTTCATAGCGCTGCTCGCCATCGCAGTTGGCCTGTTCTTCCTCGTCTTCGAGCTGGGACAGCCGCCGGTGTTCTACCGTGCGTACGTCACTGCGACCTCCATCATCAAGTGGGGTGCTGTGCTTTTGACCATCGCGGCGTTCGGTTCGCTGTTCTGGCTGTTGGGCAATTGGTCGCCTGAGACGCCAGTGCTCGGCTTCCTGAGCGTGTTCAACTTCTTCGGCGGCCTTTCGGGTCTGTGGCTCGCCGCTGCTGGCCTGGCCGGTTTCGGCATCATGGTCTACACGGGCGTTATGCTGTCGACCCTCAAGGCTCACTCCTTCTGGGCGACTCCCGCGCTGCCGATCCTGTTCACGACTTCAGCTCTCTCGACCGCATGCGCAGCCATCATGCTGTCGCTGTGCGGTTGGCCGGGCGTTGCCAACCTCGAGGCTTTCGAGGCTGCGCATGGCATTCACGGTCTGCTGCATATCGTCGACATCATCCTGGTGTTCATGGAGATCACGATTCTGTTCATCATGATCCTGTCGTTCAAGGGCGCGGGCAACCGTACCCAGCAGCGTGTTGCCACCAAGTGGCTCAAGGGCCAATACGCCGGCTGGTTCTGGATTGGCATGGTGTGCCTGGGCCTGGTCATCCCGCTCGTTTGCAACATCAGCGGAAATAGCCTTGCCAGCAGTGTTGCCTGCGTGCTCGTCCTCTGCGGCGGCTGCCTGCTGCGCTTCCTGTGCGTGTGGTCCGACGACCGTCAGCCTCTGCCTGACGAGAACCGCTACTACTACCGCCTGAAGGCTTCCGATACGCGTTTCATGACGTGCTATTGCAAGCCCGGTGCTGAGCTCGAACGCGGCGAGAGCTTCTCCTACATCGATAACATGTACTAGGATATCGAGCCATACGAGCGACAAAGGGACCTGGTTTTCCGGGTCCCTTTTTTACTATGAGTCGCGCCCCAGGGGCGAAACTCATTCGTCAAGTTCGGATCCCCCTTCGGAAATGCGCTCTGCTAACGGTTTTCGGACGCAGTAAACAGCCTGTTCGGCATGGAGAAGGTTTGCAAAATGGGGCAGCCAATCGTCAGAGTTGTATGCTTAGCATCTCTAGTATTAGTTGGCGAGTCTTTCCGCGAAGCATAGCGCGGCATCGAAATCGAATACACGGCAAGGAGCAGGAAATGAACGAGAAATGCAGTAGAAGCCGGATTCAACATCACATTGCAGTTATCAGCATCGCATTCGTGCTTGCTCTTTGTGCGGCAATGGTCTCGTTTGGGTTTAGCGGCACTGCGTATGCCGAGCTTGAGGCTCAATCGGTTGCCCTCCTTCCAGATGTGACCGACGAAATGATGAACCCCTCGTATTGGAGCAACAAGCAG
>CADBQL010000295.1 GCA_902796815.1 uncultured Coriobacteriaceae bacterium
ACGCATTTGCCACTACGGTAATCAGACCCACCGCCGTGAGCAATACGCTGTACCTCAACATAATGATCAGGTACAACACCAGCATGACAGCGTTCACGAGAACGGGCGCGAGCTGGCCGATGAGGGCAAACGCGATCGTCTCGTTGCTCGATTGGCGTTGCTGCAGGTCACCCACCATGCGTTGGGCATAAAAGCCCACGGGCAAGTGCAGCAGGTGGCGCATGAAGCGCGACGACGACACGACGGCGATCTTGCCCTGAATACGCACGAGGTATACCGCGTTCAAGATGCTGACAATGCCGATGATGAACGCAAGCGCCGCCATCACCGCTATGAGCGGAACGAGCCAATCGGGGTTCTCGCCAGAGAGAATGCGATCCAAAAACACCCGGCCAAGCGATGTGTTCACGATTGTCACAATCGAGGTGATGGCGGCCGTCAGCATGACAAACGCAATAGCCAGGCCAAGCCCCTCCAGACGCTTACGCGCAAAGGCGAGCGTATCGGGTTTGCTACCGCCCTCCTCGAAGGCATCGGTTTTCTCGAACAAGAGCGCAATCCCCGTGAAGCTCTGGTCGAACTCCTCCATGGACACCTTTATCTGCCCGCGCGCGGGATCGTTCAGAAGCGCGTGTTTCCCCTTAAAACCGCGCAGGACCACAAAATGGTTGAAGTTCCAAAAGAGAATGCAGGGAAAAGTAGCCTTGCTGCGCAGCGCCTTGGTAGAAAACGTCATGCCCTTGGCCGCAAGGCCATACGAACGTGCCGCTTTGAGCACGTTGGACGCCTTGGATCCGTCGCGCGACACGCCGCAATCGGCCCGCACTTTTTCGAGCGGAACCCAGCGGCCAAAATAGGCCAAGATCATTGTCAGGCAGGCGGCGCCGCACTCGAGCGCCTCCATTTGCATGATTTGCGGAACTTTGGGAATCCTTGCAGACATCTACGCATTGCCCCCAAAAATGAGGCTAATAGGAGCGATGCGTTCGGTCGTGATGCCTACGGAAAGCGGAACGCCTTCTGTAAGCTCGGACACATCACCGTCGAAGGACACTTGATAAGCCCAGTCCCCTTTTACGAGCGAGCTCACAAGATAATCGTTGATGAGAACCTTGTGCGCCTCTTCGCGCGAAACAGGCACGGACGCCACGTCCGAGACCACCACCGATTGGCCATCGATGACAGCTGCGTCCCTCACATGCACCTTAGCCGCATCCTCGGCCTCCAGAAAGCACATGGCATTTCCATCCACTATGACGCCCGTCGCCGAAACGCGCGTGGTCACAGCACCGAACACACCCCAAACGAGCAGGCCCGCAAGAATGGCGACACACGCAAGGAGCACGACCCATACACTCGGATTGGTAACGCGCACGTATTTATCGAGATCATCGGGGCTCCGCAGCTTTTCGGTAGCCTTCTTGTTAAAAATCGAACTGGCAACGTCGGCCATCACATGCTCCTTTCGACCTGGGCACGCATCTTGGCAAGCGCTCGAGCGAGCACGGTCGCTACCGTGGAGGCATTCATGTTAAGTTCGCGTGCAATATCTACGTTTCGTAATCCGTCACGATATTTGAGCGCGATAAGAACGCGCTCGTCGTCATCCAGATGGGCAAGCAGCTGCTTTGCGAGCAGCAAATTGTCGACGTTGTCTTGGCCGCCTTCGACCTTGTAAACCTCTTGCGGCGCGTCGTCGAGCGCCGTCGTAGGCTTGACGCGACGGTAATGGGATATCATGCAGTTTTTGGCAATGGTCGTAACCCATGTGCCGAACTTAGCACGGGTCGGGTCGAATGTCGAAAACGAACGAGCAGCCTTGAGAAACGCTTCCGAAACGATGTCTTCGGCATCGGCGTCACTGCTCATGCGAACGCGCACATAGCCATACACCGCACCGTAGCTTTCGCGGTACAGCCTTTCGAACTCACGCTCCTGCTGCTTTCTTTGTATGAGCGGCGTCACTTGTATATGTCGCATTTTTCCGCCCGTACCATATCCCTTTCTAGATGCTGAATAGCATTCCTATTTTAGGGAACAAACTGCGGCATATGAAGTTCAAAGTTGTTAAGAAAGTAGGACAACAAAAAAACTTGATTTCTATGTGAAGTAAACCTTGTTTACGACTACTCGTCTTGCAGGAAAGGGTTGTAGGTCAGCCCGTCACCAGCCGCGGCAAGCAAGTCTAAGAAGGCGTCATCGACAAGCGCGCCCTCTTCATCCGCATTGAGCACGGTCAGACACCTTGCGAGCAGCTTTTCCGAAAAATCATCGGTTCCAACCGAAAAATCCTGCTTCATCAGGTGCTCTAGCATCTGATCAAACTCTCGCTCGTCCATATATCGCCTCCTCTCGTGCTATTGTCATTGCGTATCATGTCCTTTATACGCGAGCCATCTCCAGTTTGTCCCAATAATTCTCCCAGCGGTATTGTCTCACAAAACGAGAGCCCGCGACTAAGTGCTCGATTTTGCCGACGAAGCGTGTTCGATTTTTGTACCCTGTTCGTCGAGCAGGGCGGCATGAGCGAAATGGTAAAGTTTGGAGGGCTGCAACACGCCCCCCGTCCAGCGCGCCTTAGCCCACTGGGGCATGAGCGTGAAGGCAAAACGACCAAGGCTCCCGTCATCGAGCTCCACAGGGATCGCGCGCGCAAACGCCGAACGAATCGCCTGCTTCCAGCGCCCGTCCGCCGCACCCCAATCCTCCAACAGGTTGAAAACGAGTGCGCCAGACCCTTGCGTGAACGTACGCAGCACAGCTTCGGGCTGCTCGATGCCAAACTGCATGTCAATGGCAAACGTCTCTCCCAGCGTCCCATCGGGGAAAATATCGAATTGGAAGTCGACCGTGGCCGGCGCAGCCGCCATAAGCGCCGAAACCTGTTCGAGCATCACCCCATCGTAAGCCGTAAATCCTATTTCGTCGAAGGCCGCAGCTAACCGGGAAGCGTCTTCGCA
>CADBQL010000296.1 GCA_902796815.1 uncultured Coriobacteriaceae bacterium
CCGACGCCGGGCGTTAGCGCAGAAACGCCGCCCGATCCGACGCCGGGCGTTAGCGCAGAAACGCCGCCCGATCCGACGCCGGGCGTTAGCGCAGAAACGCCGCCCGAGCCGACGCTGGAAGCGTCTTCCGCAAATGCCTGATGAATGCCAAGAGATGCTACCGTGATCGCGGTCGAAATCATCAACAATAGCGCAATCGCCATTATATGCGAGCACACACGAACCCGATTAGCGCACCTGTTTATACGCGCATGCCGCATAATGGCTCCTAACCAGCGCAAAATCGAGCGATGACCCAGCTCCCAGACTCTATCGCTCTTCTGGTATTAGCCGTTATTTCGTCCCGCTGCGCTTCTCTTCCCCACCGCACTTGTCTTTTTGCCGCTTATTATAGCGTGTTATGCAACGAAAAACGGTAGTCCGCGCATTCGTCAGACTACCGTTTTCTAGGCAAAATGAGCCGGTTGTCACCCTGGGTAACGACCAGTTCAGCGCACTTAGTACGTCTTCAGTTTCGCAGAGCGCGAAAGGCCGCGGCTGATAAGGAAGCGCTTGTACACGCTGGCGTCTTTGTGCCACACGCCGTTTTTGCCAAGCGAAACCTTCAGGTACTTGCCGCCGCCCTTTCCACACTTGTAGAACGCCTTGGCCGATACGATGTCACCCGGATACACCGTGACCGATCGCAGGTTGTACGACGAGTCGTAGTTGCGCTTCATCCAGCTGGTATAGTTAAAACGCAGCGCCTTGAGCGACTTCGTGTTGGCGAAAGCCTTCGAGCCAATTTCCTCCAAGAAAGAGTCGACCACAATGCTCGTGACCTTTTTGCCTGCTGTCGTGTTGAAAGCCAATGCCGCAATTCCTTGAACCTCCAAGGAGTTCTTTCCGTACGTCACCTTGTTGATAACGGCCTTCGTCTTAGAGGAACCGTATTTTACGAGCTTCGCTGAGTAGCTATCCATGGTCTTGTACACGTTGCCGCCACGCTTGAACTGCATGCCCTTGGCCACGCGGCCGGTCAGCGCCTTGACCGATGCGATCTTGTTCGAGATCACAGTCGCATCAAGCGCCCAATATGTGCTAGGCGTCTTGACAGTCGCCTTGAAGATGCCGCCTTTAATCGTGGCTTTCCCGCCGTAAGCTTTTCCGTTGTGCGTCAAGCGCGTAACGGATATGCCGCTTCGCTGCGCGCCAACGACTGCCAGCTTACCGCCCTTTTGCAGGAGGTTACCGCCCGAAACCATGATGCCTGTGTAATTTGGCGATACGACTTCGATCCTTCCGCCCGAAATAACCAGGTTGTGCGCAGTGCCTGACTTTCCGTGGACCGATACGCCGTTGCTGCAATTCTTGGCAACGATGGAGCCGCCTGTCATCGCCAGGCTGGAGCATCTGACCGCAGCATCCTCCACATTGGTCAAGGAAATGGTTCCGCCTTTCATCGTGAGTTTGCCATCAATCGAAAGTGCGCCCTTGATGGCGCCGCCCGTCATCTTGGCGCTTCCGTTGAAAGCGCTCACATTGCCAACAACCTTTCCGCCCGTCATCGTGAAAGCACCACCGCTCGAAACGTTGCCCTTGATGGTGCCGCCCGCAATCCTGACCCGCGCCGATTTCGACGACGAGCAGGTTATTCTACCAGCCAGCGAGCCCGAGCCTTTCACTATGAGCGAAACGTCTGAGTAAATCGCCGATACGCTGTTTGTGCCCACAAGGTTTACCGTGACAGGCTTCCCGGTGAGATAAACACTCAGGTCGCCACTTGGACATTTGACGTTTGAAAGCGTGAGAGTCCTCGTTTCTGGGTCAAATTTCGCCGAGCCGCTTTCTTTATTGGAAATATAGATGTAGTTGCTCGAATCAGCGGGGTCCCTGTAGATGTACTCACTCGATTGCGCTGCAAGCGACGTCGACTGCGCGTCGAGCGCTTGCTGCGTGCCAGGTGCCACCGAGCCCGCTTCGAGCCCCTGGGCCGCAAACGCCTCCTGCGCGCCTAGATTCGAAACCGCCGTGATCACGGTCGCGATCACGATCATCATCGCAACGAGCATCGTCCTCGCTAGCGCATGTAGTACTGACGATTGTGTGCGTGTCGCTCCTCTGCTATCCTGCATGATTCCTCCTACCACTCGCAAACAGAACACGATAAGCATACACCAGATAGCCACTTTGGTTGCGGAAAATGAGTCTTGCCCCAGGGGAGCGACTCATGAGCATGATTCACCAGCCAATGAGTCATGCCCCTGGGGCAAAAACTCACTGGCCAGATCAGCGACTTGGGGCTTCGGCCTGTCCCCCCAGTCCTGCTCGTAACGGCAACCTGTTCCCTATCCCAGAACCGCGTCCAATAAACCACATCGAATATAACCCGCTCATTCGGCGGCGAGAGCGGCTTCGCGCTGTTCGCGTTCGAGGACGAGCTGCATGGCAGCAATAGCGCACTCGATCTGGTCGTCGTCAGGCTCGCGCGTTGTCAGGTACTGCATCTGCATACCAGGCCAGAGCACGACTTTGACGAGGGGATTGTCGGGATGGCTGCCCGCCCATTTCACCGTGATCTCGTAGCTGATTCCGGCGATCAGGGGCATCAAAATGATGCGCACGACGATGACGAGCGCAAGCTTGATCGGGCCATCCGGCACACCCCATGCATCGATGAGCGCATTGATTGGCGTAATCGTGTAGATGAGAATCGCGATGATCATAACCATGATCAAAAACGCTGTGCCGCAGCGCACGTGCAGGCGCGGAAAACTGCGCGCGTTTTCGGGTGTGAGCGGCAATCCGTGTTCGAAACAGTGGATGGTCTTGTGCTCAGCGCCGTGGTAACCGAACATGCGCTTGATGTCGGACATCCGCCCGATCAGCCAGATGTAGAAAATGAATACCGCGATGCGCAAAAGGCCGTCGACTATGTTCCAGAGCAGGGTTTTCTCGTCGTATTCCCCCACGATCAAGTTCGTGATGGCCGCAGGCGCCACGATGAACAGTACGATGCCGAGCACAAGACCAAGAATCATCGAGATTGCCATTTCCTTTTCGCCAAGCAGCGGCTTCTTTTCGGGTGCAGAGTCGGAAAGCTCTGGGATAGCCATGTCATCAGCCGCGGCTGTGCCAACTGCGGCTTCAACATTTTCACCATCCTCAAAGCGGACGGGCAAACCGGTGTCCCCATCGACAACTTCGAGCGTACGCTGCGCGCC
>CADBQL010000297.1 GCA_902796815.1 uncultured Coriobacteriaceae bacterium
CGCGAATAGAAGGGAGAGAGCCACAGCGTAGTCGCATGCGATCCGCATGAGCGGAAGGCCCGGGCACATTTGCTTCGCTGGACGAGAGCACCCTGGACTGTCATCGCGAGAGACTCTGCTATTGAACAATGGATTTTGATTATCTCGCGATGAGGACTTAAGAAAACGTATTCACATATCCAAAGGGCGAGGACTTCTACAAGAGGTTTTAGTTAATTGTTGTCAAAACCAGCTTAGCAATAGAAAGGTTAAAGCTAAATGGAACAGCAAAAGAAAGATCGGACCGTGCTCATCGTTTCGGCGGTGATTGTAGCAGCGTTCGTGATTTTCGGTGCGGTGGCCCCCGCGACTCTCAACGATGTGGCAAGCGTGCTCTTCGACGTATTTACCGGCGGCTTCGGATGGCTCTACTTGCTCACGGTGTTCTGCATGATTCTTTATGCCGTGGCAATTGGCCTTAGCAAGTATGGCAATATCAAGCTCGGGCACGATGAAGACGAGCCTGAGTTCTCGAACTTCTCTTGGTTTGCTCAGCTCTTCGGTGGCGGCATGGGCATCGGCCTGGTGTTTTGGAGCGTGGCCGAGCCGATAACCGACTTCATGGCTCCTCCGAGCGCCGATCCGCTGACGAACGAGGCCATGCACGAGGCAATGCAGACCGTGTTCTTCCACTGGGGTATCTCCCCGTGGGTCATCTTTGCGGTTGCTGGCCTGGGCTTGGGTTACTTTGCCTTCCGTTTGGACCGTCCGTTCCTGGTCAGCTCAGCATTTGAACCCTTGCTGGGCGATAAGGTGCATGGCCCGATCGGCAAGGCCATCGATATCCTCGCCGTTTTCGCGACGATTTTTGGCGTGGCAACGAGCTTGGGCTTGGGTACTATGCAGATTACCGGTGGCTTGAACTACGTGTACGGCATCGAGAACTCCATGCTTCTCAACTGCCTCATCATTGCAGTCATTACGGCGCTGTTCACGCTCGCGACCCTTTCGGGTCTCGGTAAGGCGATGCAGTACGTAGCTGACTTCAAGGTGTACCTGTCCATTGCGTTTATGGTGTTCATCTTCGTGTTCGGTGGCGCCGTATTCATCTGCAACATCCTGGTCACGGACCTGGGTGGCTATCTGCAAAACATCATCCATAAGAGTCTTTGGATGGAAAACCCCGACTTCGTCAAAGGCTGGACGGTCTTCTACTGGGCATGGTGGATTGCTTGGGCTCCGTTCTGTGGTCAGTTCGTGGCCCGCGTTTCACGCGGTCGCACGATTCGCCAGTACCTGTTCGCCGTTATGCTTCTGCCCGCCGGCTTCTGCGTGATTTGGCTGGCTATCTACGGCGGCGCGGCGTTCAACATCAACGAGCTGACTGGTGGAGCGCTCGTGGACGTCGTCGGCGGAGAGAACGGAAACACCGTTGCCTTGTTCGCACTGCTGCAGAACCTTCCTCTGTACCAGGTCACCGCACCGCTCGCTATCATTCTGATCGTCGTGTGCTTCTGGGGTTCGGCTAACTCCGCGACATTCGTGCTGTCCATGCTCACCGATGGCGGCAACATGGATCCCGCCAAGCCTTTGCGCGCAGGTTGGGGCATTGCCCAAGGAGGCGTGACCATCATCTGCCTCATCGTAGGCGGCGAGGCAATTCTCAAGATCTTGCAGACGCTCTCGATTGCATCGGCTTTCCCGTACATGTTCGTCATCATCTTCATGGCGGTATCTATGGCGATAGCCTTGAAGAATGATCCGGCTGTGCAAGGTGGCGTATCCAAAGACGATTCGGTACCGAGGATAGAGGCGATGCCGCAGCAAGAGTAGCGCTTTGACGCTCAGCGTGGCAGGCGGATTCGGTTAATGCGACTGCCACGCACCAGCAAGGTTGCAATTCCGCTGTGCGAGCAGCGGGTGCACATAGGTAGTAAAAGGGTAGGGAACAAACGAAACTGACGAAAGGAAAAAGTATGGCTCGTGATCGTATCCCCACACAAGACGTCCTTACGGACAACCAAGTCGATCGCATTAACGAAGAGGTCATGAAGATCTTGGCCGAAATCGGCGTCGACTTCGAGTACGCTCCCGCGGTCGAGGTCCTCAAGGCCCATGGCTGCAAGACCGAGGGTTCGAGCGTTTACTTCGAGCGCGACTTCGTCGAAGCCCGCATCGCTGAGGCTCCGAGCGAGTTCACGCTCAAGGCTCGCGACGAGAAGAAGAGCACCTGGTGCGGTGACGGCAGCTTCATCCTCACGCCGTCCTATGGCCCTCCGTTCGTTTACACGCTTGAAGGCGGCCGCCGCGGCACGACG
>CADBQL010000298.1 GCA_902796815.1 uncultured Coriobacteriaceae bacterium
AGGCGGAACGTCGAGTCCCAGCCCCCGGACCAGAAGAGCCTGATTTCCCTACTCATGCTGTTTGGTGTGGAGAAGGTGCTTCGTCGCCCGGCTTGTTACTCGCCTGGGTTTCGCCCGTCGTCGAAACAGTAGTTATGGCCGTCGCACTTGTCGCCCCAGCCGCCGGAGACGCCCTCGAGCTGCTCGTCGGTGAGCTCGTAGCCCTCCTCCTGGGCGAGCGCAAGCATCTCCTCGGGCGTCTCGCAGCCGTTCAGCTTCGCCTTAACGCCTTCGGACAGGCTGTCGTATGAATTCCCGTGTGTCATGGCATCTCTTTTCGTCTCGGCGGTCCCCTTGGCCGCTCTCTGAATTATACGCAACCAGCGCGGCATCCGTCCCTTGTTCACGTTGCCAGTTTATCGGCCTGATGCTCTGGCGGCAATTCTTTCCTTGAAGCGGTAGGAAAGAATTAAGAAAGGTGGCGCATTGGCGTAAGGCGCCTGAAACTCCATCGATGCGATCAGGTATGCGATGATGGACGGCGTGCTGCGTGGCTAGCCCGTGTAGGCATCTTCCTTCGAATTCGCAAAGTCCTGCTTGGCAAGCCATTCTGCTTCTTCTTCATTCTCGGGAATATCGATACGCTCAATCTTGAAGATGACAGGACGGGTGCCATCGTTGCAACACGCGATCATCATGCGGTCGTCGTTCGTCCAATTCTTCATGATCGACCCGCCCTGGAGTGCCGAATAGACATAGCGGCTTATCGCGTCCCACGCCTCGCCGCAAAACTTGCCGTTCATGAGGTGGTAAAAGTCGTCGCGCTCCGCCGTTCTTTTCAAAACGAACTCTTCACCCTCCTTGAAGAAGGGGCACGGTCCAGACTTGGGGTCGGCCAGATATTTCTCCTGGTAATCGGCGAAGCACTTCGTCTCCAGGACGGTGATTTTACATTCGTGTCGCATAGCCTGCTGCTCCCTTAACTGGTGCTATCGCTGCGTTCTCCGCTGCGATAAAGCTCCGCCTCGTTGCCTTTTGCAAATCTATGCTCCTGCTTCCCGTTCGACTCCATTCCAGGGCATAGAAAGATTGTAACGACAATACTACGTGAAAAAACCGGATTTAGTTCAAGTGCTTGCTCATTATTTTGCATACTCCTCGTAGCACCATCTGGCGATTCTCCCAATCAGTTCGGCGGGTAGCGGCTTGTCGTAAGGCAGCCGTATCGTTCCTTTGCTCACGTCGTAATCGCCGAGCTCGTCTGCGAAAACTGCCGTCGCTTCACCTCCAGGATAAACGCCGATATGCTTTTTTGACGCCGCGAAATGGATAATGTTTCTGCCTTTCCAAAATGTTGGCATCGACCAGGATATTTTCTCCGTTGCATCAGGCAGTGCGGCTCTAAGCGAGCTACGCAACTCGTTTAACGCCGGCTGTACCTTTTTGTCTTGCGCGGCAATGTATTCGTCTATGCTTTGCGGTTTGATGCAGTAATGGTCCTGGTTTTGCCGGGCAAACTCCCTGCCGCATTTTGGGCATTTCCATTTCATTCTGACACCTCCATAAGCCTTGTTTCTCATTCCAGTGGACGGCATTGCGCGCTGGTGATCGAGGCGACCGAAGCAAGCGAGATTCGGACGGTCACTTTCGCAGCACTTTCTCCATTGGCCTGCCTTTGGCAAGCTCGTCGACTAGCTTGTCGAGCTGACGCACGCGTTTCATCAGCGGGTCCTCGATGGTTTCGACTTGCACACCGCAGATTTTTCCCTTAATCAAATCCGATGCCGGGTTGTACGCTGGCGCCTGTTGGAGAAACGCTCCATACGTGGCATCGGATGCGAGAAGCGCGTCGATTTGGTCGGGCGCGTAGCCTGTGAGCCACGACGTCGCCTCGTCGACGTCGGCGCGTGTGCGGCCCTTCCGCTCGGCTTTGTTCACCAAGGCGGAATACACCTTTGCGAAGGACATGTCGAACACCGATTGCCTTGGCATGACGCTTTCCTTTCTAACGGGGCTAGCGGCTTTTGGGTGCCGTTGCAGACAGCAGACCTGCAGACGCGATCTACGCGCCGTTATCATAAGCATACCAGTGTGCGCGCAGGGAAATCCCTCGCAAAAAATAGCTCCGCTTTCGTAGAACGGGAGTTGCAACGCACGTTATCAAAGCTCCATCGCGTGCAATAGCATCATCACGGCTGAAACTGCAGCCTCGCCCATGTTATAGAATGAGTGCCTGCATACTGCCGTTCGGTTTGTTGGAGAGAAGAACAACGTGAAGAAATACGCTCCGGCCATAGCCCTGTTTGCGGTCTTCGAGGCTGTTGCCATTGCGCTCTGGCTGACGAGGGACAATATCTTCTATCTCTTTAATTTCAGTTACATTGGAGCATCGGTGGCACTTGGAGTCGGGCTCTTCATCCAAGGGGGCAAAAACGCGCGAAGGATCACGCAGCTTCTCGTTGGCTTGTACATGCTTGTCTTCCTTGGCTTGATCTCGGGCGAGAACATGCAGATCGAGGGCTTCTGGTATTACCTGTTCGTTGGCGTCTTCGAGGCGGCAGTCATCCACTACGCCGTCGCCAAGATATTCGGCCCACTGATTTTCGGTCGGGGTTGGTGCGGCTACGCATGCTGGACGGCCATGGTGCTCGACTTCCTTCCGTACAAGGTACCTGCCCACTCGCGGAAGAAGATCGGGTGGATCCGCTATATAACGTTTGCCGCCTCGCTCGCCTTCGTCGCCGCCCTGTTCTTGGCGCATGTCGGGAATATCGAGCGGATCATGTTCTGGGCCTTTATCGTCGGAAACGCGGCCTATTACGCCGTGGGCATCGTTCTGGCATTCGCGTTCAAGGACAATCGGGCATTCTGCAAGTATGTGTGCCCCATCACGGTGTTCTTGAAGCCGATGAGCTACTTCGCGCTTGTGAGAATCAAATGCGACCACGACAAGTGCGTCCAATGCGGCAAGTGCCGCCGCGTATGCCCGATGGACGTTGACATGCTCGATGATTCGCGCAAGCGCGAGAACGGCACCGAATGCATCCTGTGCCTTGAGTGTGCGAAAAACTGTCCGAAAAAAGCGCTGTGAGGCTATGCTCAGCCTTGGCGTTTCCGGCGTCAATTCCCTCACAGATTGCTTGTTTTCGTCGAGGGCATCTCCCCGGGTAAATGTCCCAATGAGATGTTTACCCTGAGGAGATGTTCCATAGCAAAAGCGCTCAAATCGCTTTATCTCTCAAAATGGATGCGATTGAGCGAATTAGTATTTCTTTAATCGCTTAATCTTTCCATATAATCAACATTAAGCAAAATAGGATTGAAAAGGGGCGCATATGCTCATTGCCCGAAATAAAAGAGAGGACACTCGTTCACAAAAGGTGAAGCACATGAAACTCTTTTACATGGGAGGCTAGGACCGTGTGAGCACGACGACGCTCGTGCTTGTCATTGATGCAAAGCAAGGCAAGGTCGTGCACATCGAAAACGTCGGCACCGACACGCCACCTTCCATGAATTCAGATAGGACAGAGGGAGAAGTGCTTAAGGAGGATCTCATCGCATATCTCAACGGCCTTCTGCTGAACCAGGCCAATCGCTGATTGTGAGTCGGCAGGTACGCAGCCTTTTGACCAAACAACGGCATCATCCATTCGTAGAGAGGGGACGGAAATGAGAAAGAGAATCTTCATAGCGGTATTTGCCATTGTCATGGCCTTCGTGTTTGCAGCGTGTGGGAGTGGTGGCTCTACCACCGAAGAAAAGTCTTCGGCTTCCGTTACTGAAAAAGAGGAGTCAGCTGCCGTTGAGGAAACAGCGAGCGCAGCCCCAACTCCTGAATACACTAACTTCAGCTACGTGGTGGAGATTTCCAGCGAAGTCGGATTTGGAATGGATGTCAACTCGGTTTTGCTCACGCCAGAAGGCGAAGCTGTGATGAGAACCGAAGGGAAGCTCGGCGAACAGGTTGGCTGGGAAGTGCAGATCGGCGATGGCGTTAAAAACATCTATGTGGAGCCTTTCGGAGACAAAGGGCTCTACGCGATCATCATGGTCAAAAAGGATGGCACAGTTTCCGAGGTGAATGCATCAGCCCTTGTCAACGAGTTGAAAGTGGAGGTGCAAGACAACCTTGGCGGGTACGAAGATGTGCAATCGATTAAAAGCGTTCAGAGTGCAGATTCGTATTCGGTTAATGCCATATCGAGCAGCGGCGATAAATTCCCGCTGGATGAGTATTTGAAGTAGTTCGGGTTTCATTGCTGAATCCCATGTGAATTAAGAGTCGTCTGTGAAAGAGGGTCCGATATGAAAAGAAGCGTCTTGATGATTCTGGTAACAGTCGTTGCGGTTCTTGCTCTTGGAGTGTTAACTGCTTGCGGCTCTTCTGATTCGGTTGCAGGGTCCTACCATTGCACGAAGGCCGAACAGGTAAGTCAAATGACCATCGACCAAACGGATGCAGTAGGAAGCATGTGCTCCCTCGAGCTCAAGAGCAATGGGGATGCAAAGATAACCTTGCCGGGCAGAACGATCGAAGGGACGTGGGAAGAAAACGGAGACCAGGTTAGCATCAATGGCGGGGAGATGGTTTTGCGCAAGGACGATGACGGAGACTTGCGGTTAACGGTCGACGAAGGTCTGTTCACCAACAACTACGTTTTCTCGAAGTAATACGTGTGCGCGACAATATGACATAAAGTCGGGTTTTTTGTCATCAAGCGAAATGGTCAGCGATTCGGATATGCTGGGTTATTCTAAAACTACGAGGGGATTGCCGATACGCTTTTTCACCTGGTGACTTCCCCTTTCGAGCGGAGATAGCATTCTGGCTGTTGTGTATTCTTGCAACAACAATAATCGTTGCATATGTCAGCAGGGTAACCCCACTCGCGTTCTCAGCGCCAAGCCCCGCCAGCGATGGCGCTGAGCGCTTCGTCGGGACGGATGCGGTCACCGGCATAGGGAGCGATGAGCCCGATGAGCCTCTGAGGCCGCAGGGTCCAAACCCCCGCAACTCTGTCCCTCGATGACGGTGGGTATCGGCGGAAAAAATGAAACGAAACGGGTTGCTCTTGCGTATACAATAATAGTCAAGCAAAAAGCGGGATCGCCCGTAGGGAATGCCGCGGCGAGAGGAAGGGCAGAACATGGCGGATGGCAACAAGGAAATGACCCCCGCTCAGATACTGGAAGCGGCGAAGGAAGAGGGCTATGAGCTCTCCGACGAGGAGCTGGAAAGCGTCGTCGGCGGAGGCGAGTGGAGAAACGAGTGCTGCCCCGGGTGCGGGCACACGGGTACTTTGTACTGCCCGGGCACGGGCGTGTCTAAGTGCGGCAAGTGCGGGCTCACCTGGTAGTGATACGGAAACGCGGTATGATTCGCGGTACGGTGGGGAAACGCCGGCGGAGGGTCGGCTGTAGATAGCCGGGCGCATGCGCCCGGCGGAAAGAGCGGAGGTTTATCATGTGTTTCAGACCAAGTGCAGTAGCGGGAAACGAGCCCCAGGTTCA
>CADBQL010000299.1 GCA_902796815.1 uncultured Coriobacteriaceae bacterium
AGCATCATCGATGAAGCCGAATTCCTTCGCTCGCGAAATAGCAGTCTCGATTGCATCCTGCGAATAATCAGCCGCGGTGAGCCGCTTACGGAGACATTGTTCGGATTTATCGCTCGCATTCAACAGGGCCACGATCTTCTTGAAAGCCGCATCCCCATCACAATGCGAATCGCCGCCTCTAGAACCAGCAGGATCACTTAAGCGCCCCGAGCCTTTTTCGAGACCTAATTCTCCTGCCGCCGTCTTGCGCTCTCGCAGCTCTCGGTTTGCCTCTAACGACTCGGAAGAACCGCGACCTTCGAGCGCGTTAATGCGAGCCTGCAAATCGCGGATGATATCGGGAGCGGTCATACTTAGCGCTTCTTCGTTGGCTTCTCGGCTGGAGTAATAGCTTCAGCGTCCTCAGTCGAGCGCGTTATTACCGGAATACCGAAATGATTGCGGATCTTTTCTTCTATCTCATCACGCATATCAGGATTGTTCACAAGCGTCTGCTTTGCGGCTTCGCGACCTTGGCCGAGGCGTTCTTCGCCGTAGGTATACCATGCACCGCTCTTCTTGGCCACGCCAGCTTCAACCGCCATGTCGACGATGCAGCCTTCCTTCGAAATGCCCGTGCCATACATGAGGTCGAATTCCGCCTGCTTGAACGGAGGCGCAACCTTATTCTTAACGACCTTGGCGCGCACCCGGTTACCGACGACTTCGCCGTTAGCCTTAATCGAGTCTATCCGGCGAATATCTATGCGAACAGATGAGAAGAACTTAAGCGCGCGTCCTCCCGTCGTCGTCTCGGGATTACCGAACATAACGCCAATTTTCTCACGCAGCTGATTGATGAAAATACATGTGGTGTTGGACTTCGAGAGCGAACCGGCAAGCTTCCTGAGCGCTTGCGACATCAGACGCGCCTGAAGACCCACCGTAGTATCGCCGATCTCTCCCTCGATCTCCGAACGCGGGACGAGAGCCGCCACCGAGTCAATGACGATGCAATCGATAGCTCCCGACCTCACGAGCATATCGCAAATCTCGAGCGCCTGCTCACCGTAGTCAGGCTGCGATATGAGCACTTCGTCGATATCGACCCCCAATCGCGCGGCATAGACAGGATCGAGCGCGTGCTCGGCATCTATAAAAGCAACTATGCCGCCAAGCGCCTGCGCTTCAGCTAGGATATGGAGCGCAAGCGTCGTCTTGCCACTCGACTCAGGCCCGTAAATCTCTATGATTCTTCCACGCGGGACGCCGCCAATTCCAAGCGCGGCATCAAGCGGCAGTGAACCGGTCGGAATCGCTTCGACGGTAAGGTCTTTTTCGCTATCGCCAAACTTCATGATAGCGCCATTGCCGAACTTCTGTACTATCTGCTCCGTAGTGAGTTTTATTGAGTTTTCTTTTTCTTCGTTCATGGTTCCCCTGTTCTTCGGTTGACTACAAGTATAGCGAACAGATGTTTGTTGTCAAGCACTCGCGTCGTTTTTCGTCGTAGTTTTTGACGAGCATGATACTGCCTTCTAGATGGGTAGCTGGACAGCTATGGCAACACACGTACTACACGGCCATATTCACCCTCGCAGGCTACCGCCTTTCGGCAATCACTTCATCTGCGTCGCATTCCCTATGCTAGCGGCATAACCTTGCATTTGAGGTCGATGCATCTCTGCTTCGCCTACCGCAAAACACACCCGCATTTGGCGGGTGTGCTCACATTATTCGATATCTTTTTCGACGAGTTCTAGCCTCGATTCGACACGGACATCGACTCGATTGCATCTCCAACCGAACGCAATGCATACTCGACAGTTAAACGCCTGATATGAGCTCTATCACCTTCGAAGATCTGACGAACGGCATGCGTGCCGTCTACAGTGGAAAACCCGATCCATACAGTTCCAACCGGATTGCCGTACTCATCCCCATCGGGTCCGGCAAGCCCTGTTACGGATACGGCTATATCGCAACGTAGTCGCTGCCTCGCACCGGAAGCCATCTGTTCTGCTACCGTCTGCGAGACGGCACCATGCGTGTGCAAATCCCCGCGATCGACGCCAAGCAATGCGGCCTTAATCTCGTTCACATAGCTCACGATGCCGCCCTTGAACACGTTTGATGCGCCCGGAACTGATGTGATAGCCTGGCCTATCATACCGCCAGTAAGGCTTTCTGCCGTCCCGATCGTAATTCCGCGATCCTTCGCAAGCTCTACGCAGCGTTCTGCGACGTCATAAACCATGCGCGCATCCTCTGGTGATGAGGCCTCCGACATCGAAGCAATCGCAGCGTCATCTTCACCGAGACCGATGAAATTCCGCGCCTTGACGAGATAATCAACCATTGATGCAATCGTGAGCCCCAACGCGATGAGCATGATTATCCAGCTCACGATGTAAAGCAAATCGAATACCGGCTCGCCCATCGACTTGACGAGCAACGATCCCTTAATCGTGAAGAGCACAATCGCAATCATCTGGAACACGGTCTTGAACTTGCCGATCATGCTCGCCGCAATGACCTCGCCACGTGACGCAGCCATCATGCGCACGCCCGACACGATAAACTCTCGCGCCAAGATTATGAGAACGACCCAGGTCGGAAGATCGCCCAGTTCGACGAGGCAAATGAGGGCTGCCGCCACCAGTATCTTGTCGGCAAGCGGATCCATGAACTTTCCGAAATCCGTGATCTCGTTGCGCTTGCGTGCAAGGTAGCCGTCAAGCCAGTCAGTGCACGAAATGAAGATGAATATGCCGGCAGCGATAATCGATTTCCATGTATCGTTGAAAACGGAATCGAGCCCGACCCATTCGGGCCAGGGCGCGAGCAGAACCGCAACGAACACGGGGACGAGCAGTATTCTCGCGAGCGTGATCGCGTTCGACGGGGTTTTCACGTCATCCGATACATGCAGCTTGGAAGCGTTCATCGCACGACCGTCCCTTCGACTTCGTACAGAAGCGTATCTTCGATGACAACCTCCACGATATCTCCCGGCTCGCCTGCATCCACATACGTCACGCCATCAACATCGGGAGCTTGAAGCGTCGAACGCCCAAACAGCTGACCATCTTCCTCGGTGCCGCATACAAGCACGCGCACGTGCGAGCCGATACGCTCGGCTATGCGAGCCGAGCATGTCGCATCGGCTAAGTCGCGCAACGTCTGCGCACGGCTCATCTTTTCGTCTTCATCAATTTGATTGGGAAGGTCATAAGCTCGTGTGCCCTCTTCGCGCGAGTACGGAAACACGCCGACATAGTCAAAGGGCGCTTCCTGAACGAATTCGCAAAGTTCGTCGAACTCCTCGTCGGTCTCACCAGGAAATCCCGCGATGAGCGTCGTTCGAAGAGCTGCATCGGGCAAAGCCCGCCTGATCTTTTCGATAAGATGCAAGAAATCCTCTGAAGAACCGCGACGGTTCATGTCCTTGAGAATGCGAGGATTCACATGTTGGAGCGGGATATCGAAGTACGGGCAAATATTCTCATGCGTGGCCACAGTCTCAATGAGCTCATCGGTAATACCCTCAGGCTGGATATACATGACACGGAACCACGTATCAGGCCATGATTCGGCGAGATCGCCCATAAGCTCCGCAAGCGAGGAAGGTTCATCGAAGTCACTGCCCCATCGCCCGGTATCTTGAGCTATGAGCACAATCTCGCGAGCCCCGCATCCGATAACGCGGGCAACTTCGGCACGTATATCATCAAGCGCAAAGGAGTGATAACGACCGCGAATGTACGGGATCGAGCAGTATGAGCAGAAACGGTCGCACCCATCAGAAATCTTGACATAGGCGCTGATTCGCTCGGGTCCGCCAAGGCCCAATTTTATACATGTATCTTCCCCGGCTATTCTCTCGACACCGAGCAAACCGTCCACAACCGCAACTATCGACTCTTCGCGAGCGCATGGAACGAATTCGCTGACTTCAGGGAACTCTGCGTCGAGCTCGTCGCCGTATCGCGCTGGCATGCAACCGGCAACAACCAGCCGCGCTGCGCCATCACGCACCGAATCTAGCCCGGCAACTTCGAGTATCGCATCTATGCTCTCCTCTGTTGCGGCTTGTATGAACGAGCATGTGTTCACGACGACAACATCGGCTGCCTCGAAATCGTCCACAACATCGTAACCCGCATTTTCGAGCCGGACTGCCATGTGTTCTGAATCGACTTCGTTTTTCGCGCATCCCATCGTGATGAACGACACGGCGCCCAATCGCGCCTCCCCCATCGAAGTCATGAGCTTACCTGTAGTTCACGTATTGGAGCGGCTGCCCGTAATCTTTGTCCTTCAAAAATGCAATGACTTCCTGAAGGGTATCGCGCGATGTCGAGCTCACGCGCAGGTGATCGCCTTCGATTTGCACCTTCACCTTGAGCTTGAGCGCTTTGATGTCCTTGTTGATCTTGCCGGCTGTATCCTTGTCGATTCCCTCGATGATCTTCGCAGTTTTGACGACCGATTGGCCTGCAGCCGGCTGCGAGTCGCCCCACTTCACGGCCGTGAGGTCGATACCGCGACGCACGAGTTTTGAACCGAGAACGTCAACGACCTGGCCTGCGACGAAATCGCTCGGAGCCTTGACCGTAAACATGCGCGCCTGCTTGTCGAGCGCAACCTCGGCACCCGAACCCTTGAGGTCATAGCGTTGAGAAAGTTCCTTTCGTGCCTGCTGATATGCGTTATCGACCTCCTGCATGTCTATGGTTGACACAACATCGAACGATTGCTCTTTTGCCATTGTTTTGCCCTTCGTCTATCGCGTGATTTGATCCCAACACCGCCATGCAATGCCGGACCAAAAACGCTAGTATTCTTCCGAATAGTCCTCAGTACCGCCCTCTTCGGACTCCTCGTAATCCTGAGATTGGTCTTCTTCGTAGTTTCCGTCTTCTTCGTAGTTTCCGTCTTCGTCGTATTGCTGCTCGTCTTCGGTGTTTTCCTCTTCAGATTCGTCAACATATTCTTCGTCAGACTCTTCGCTGCTCTCTTCGTCCGATTGTTCGTCCGACTCTTCATCTGACTCTTCATCGTTCTCAGACGTGTCTGTCGTTGAAGGCACGGTGCCTTCAGGGTCTGAGTAGTTAACCTGATCCTCGAAGCTCTGCGTCGTCGATTGGGTCGACGCTGTGGTCCCGCTTGCGGCTGCTGTTGCACCCTGCGCGCTTCCGGCGCTTGCTGAAGCAGAGCTCTTCGACGATGCGGCAGAGCTCGAGCTGGCATGAGTTTTATTCCACTCGGCAAGAATCGACGGGAAGTCAACTGTGTAGCCGTACATGTCGCCGTACTGCTGGCCGCTTTTGAGCTTGACCTTCGTACCATCGACGGTGAGTTCCATATTCTCGGGAGTCCACGTCTTTATCGTCCAAACGCCCGTCACCTCGACGTTGCGCTCGCCGGGACCCGTTATCGTTTCTTCCGACTCCTTGCCGTCAAGCTCCGTCTGGACATAACACTCTTGCCCTTGGGGCACCGTATATGTCACGCGAGCGCTCGTAGGAGCGATCTCAACCGCGGCCGCAGCGCTTGAGCCTCCATCTCCGGTCGTGTCGACAACACCCGAAACAGGCATCTTTTCGACATCGTCTCTGTTTTTGGCTTCGTTGTTGCCAGAAACAGCGAACGCGATCCCCGCTACGAGTGCTACGAGGACGACACCAGCCACGATAAGCGCAATGCGCGAGCTCAAAAAGCGCTGCAGAAACGCAGGTACACGCGATGCGCTGTACGACATGGGCGTTTCGCCTACGTGGATGCTTCGCGAGGAACGACTTTGGGCGCCCTCATCCATATAGCTCGAATCAGTTGTATCATAACCGGAATGATGGCTTATGAAATCGCGCTCCGACCTGCCGGGCCGCTCGGTTCGCTCACGCGTGACACCGTAATCGTCACGCGAATACCGCGTCCCATCATCGTAGAGCACGCGCGTCGCACGGGTCCCCTGTCCATCTATCGTCGAAGTTCTGCCAGACTCGTACGAACGATTCACGCTTACCGATTCGGCTTCGCGAGGTCGCGTGCGGCGCGTAGCGCGTTCCATGTTGAAGCTACGCCCCGAAGATGACCCCCGTGCCCGTTCAACCTGGTTGGCATACGCCTCATCAAGATACATGTTCACTATTTCGGTCGGATTGAGACCCAAAAGCCGCGCATAAGCGTTAACCATATTGCGAGTGTAGCCACGAGGCGGCATAACCGAAAAATCGCCGGCCTCGATCGCCCGGAGGATGTCCGGGCGAATGCGCAACCTGCGAGCAACCGTATTGAGATCAAAGCCTTTGCGTTCGCGCGCTTCGCGAAGCACCTTGCCTGAAGTAATCTGAGCCACGTTATCCTCCTAACTATTAATCAGCCTGCTCGAACGCCTTGAGCGTTTCGAGCTCCATAAGGTCTACGAGTACGTCACGGGGTTTGCTGCCATTCGGCGGTCCCACAACGCCCTTTTCTTCCAGCATATCCATTATACGACCCGCCCTTGCATAGCCCACTTTGAGCTTTCGTTGGATATTGGATGTTGAACCCAGACCACTTGACACAACTATTTCGGCTGCATCCCAGATAAGAGGGTCATCTCCCCCACTTGAGCCGCCCGAACCATCCGGCATTGTATCGCCGAGCGACATCAGATTCGTCTTTAAAATTTCAGAATGATACTCGGGTTCGCCCTGCGCCTTCACAACGTCTACAACCGCCTCGATCTCCTCGGGTGATACGAAGCATCCTTGGATACGGACAGGCTTGGCGAATTCTGGTTTGGATAGCAACAAGTCACCATTGCCAATAAGGCTTTCGGCACCCGAAACATCCAAAATGACGCGACTATCGAGCCCTGATGCAACGTTGAATGCCATGCGGTTCGTAATATTGGCCTTGATTAAGCCTGTCACAACATTGGCAGACGGACGCTGGGTCGCCACAATCAGGTGAATGCCAGCCGCACGCGCGAGTTGCGCGATGCGCGCGATGCTGAACTCGACTTCCTTGCCGACGTTCATCATGAGGTCGGCAAGTTCGTCGATGATAATCACGATGTAGGGCAGTTCCTCGGTGACGGGTGCGCCATCTTCCTCGACGGCGCCGTTTCGCACCTTCTCGTTGTACTGCGCGATGTTGCGCGCTCCGTATTTCGAAAAGACCTTCAAGCGGCGCTCCATCTCGGCTACGCCCCAAGACAAGGCGCTCGCGGCCTCTTTGGGTTCGGTGACTACCGGGACGTACAGATGGGGAATGCCGTTGTAGGGGGTGAATTCGACGCGCTTGGGATCGATCATGATAAAGCGAACCTGCGAAGGCGTCGCCCTCATGAGCATGGACATGATCATCGCGTTAATGCCAACGGATTTTCCTGAGCCGGTCGTGCCGCCGATGAGCAAGTGCGGCATCTTTGCAAGATCGCACACGATGGCGTTTCCCTCAACGTCTTTGCCTATGGCCATCTCGAGCGGACCGCCGTGCACATCCTTGAGCACATCGCCAAGCAGAACGTTTTCACGCGTTGCATTAGGGACTTCGATGCCGACATAATGCGTGCCCGGTATCGGAGCGAAAATTCGAACACCTGGAGCCGCCAAAGCCAAGGCGATGTCATCGTTGAGTGCCGTAAGGCGACTTACGCGAACGCCTGGAGGAAGATCGACCTCGAACAATGTCACGGTCGGTCCGGCAATCCAATCGACGACTGTCGCCATGATGCCAAAATCTTCCATGGTTTGCTGCAAGCGCGCAGCTGTTTCGGTCAGCTCGTCTTCGGCTGCCTTGGACTTCTTCTTTGCTTTTCCAACCTTGAGCAGGCTTGGATCGGGCAATTCGAACGATTCGTCTGCACTCACGCTTTCGATTGTTAGGGACGCTTCATTGGCGGCAGACAACTCTTCCACTTGCGGCTTTTCATCTTTTTCAATCTCTATTGGGCGAGACGACCCGAGTTTCCGCGTCATTTGCTTGGGCTTTGAGCGGGCAGGGCGTTCTTCCTTGGCGCCCGCATCGATGTGTATCGGCTCGAACTGCACCGTCTTTGCAGCACGAGAGACCGCCCCCTTCGCAGCAGACCTGGCTGAGTCCTCGTCAATTATCACCGAATCATCGCCGACGAGCATCGTTTTCGCACGCGAGTTCACCTTCCCCGAAGAGCGTGAACGCTTCGGCGTGGCTGCGATAAAGGGCTGATCGACCGCAACGCCAAGTTCCTCTTCCTCCGCGGCCTCATCTCGCGCGCGCTTGGCCTCGACGAGCTCGATGATCGTGCGAACCGAAAAGCCGATGATGGCAAGCCCAATTGCAATGATGCCGCACGATATGACACACGAAACAGGAAGGCCAAACCAGCTGAGTAGCACCCAAGCCGGTCCAGCGCCTACATATCCGCCGCGATACACGATCTGCTTTTGGGAAAGGAGCTCACCCGTAACGCCGTTTGCGCCGAGCGCACCGGGAGTGAACAGGGCGACGAGTATGAGAACCCCCCAGAACATGAGACCGAGGCCGATGACTACACGCGCTGGCATGCGCTCTTTTTGGAACCGCGCAACGAAGGTGCTCGCTACGACGATGAGCAGCACCGGCAAAATGTAGGCTCCGACGCCGAAGCACAGGCGAAGCGAGTGCGAAAGAAACGAGGCAACGACGGCGTTCGTCGGCCATGCCACGATGAGAACAAGCGCGAAAGCGGTAATCACGCATAGAATCGAGACTATGGTGCGCTTCGCCGTATCGTCGACGATCGGCGGGCGCGCGACCTGCTCGTGAACTGGCGCGCCGCCCTTCTTCTCGGCGGGCGTTACTGCTCGTTTCCGGTTGGATTGGCGCGAGGACGAAGAGGCCGTTTTCCTCTTGGTGCCCACGCCCGATTTTACTGCTTTGCTCGTAGCCACGTGGTATCCTTTTTTGCTGCGTTTGTGGTTTCCTGTATCCGAATAATTATAGTCGTTTGCAGCGCTTTCTTGCCCGGGAAATTGGTCCATCGTCTCAGTTCACGGTTACAGTTCACTGTGTCAGCAGGATTCCGAAGCAAAACCCCAGGTGAGGGCGCGTCATCGGCGATTCCGCAGACACAAGCTTAATCATTCTAAAGCTACGAGGACAAGCCGATGCGCATTCTCACCTGGGGTTTTGCGGGACGTGCGGACCCCTATGAACGGTAACAGTTCACGTTACAGTTCACTGTTTCAGCAAGATCAAAACTAGAGCCGAGCTACACTTCCAAAATCGTGGAAATCGCCATCGGACGTTGCTTCGTGCGCTCCCACAGCAAGTTGAGCAAGGTGTCACGACTGATTTTCTTAAGCTCCACGGCAGTTGCGCCCTTTCCGAGGTGGCGTTTGATAGCTGCCTCCACGGCGTCGATTGCCTCGGCTGCCACATACGGGTCATCACCGCCGGTGATGCCATGCATCTCCAAACTCACAGGCGCCAACAGCCGGCGTTCGCTCATCGAAACCGCCGCGCTCAATGCGGCAAATCCCTGTGCGCCGAGCGTTACGCGCTCATCGAGAACATCCTGGGAAGTGTCACCGACCGAAAGACCGTCAACGTACACCACGCCACTCTGAACGCTTTCGCCATGATGGACACCGTTTTCGTCAAGCACGAGGCTCTCGCCGTTTTCGCAGATGAAAATATTGGATTCGGGAACGCCCGTCTGCTCGGCAAGCGCTGCATGCGCGCGAAGGTGCGACGATTCGCCATGCACGGGCATAAACGCGCGTGGTTGGGCAATCGAAAGCACGAGCTTGAGTTCTTCTGCGCCCGCATGACCCGAAACATGCACCATGGCACGCGATTTATCGTAAACATCCGCGCCGATCTTTGAGAGCAGGTTTACGACGCGCGTGACCGCTTTCTCGTTTCCCGGCACAGGCGTCGCCGAAATGATCACGGTGTCGCCTTCATCTATCTCGATGGTCTTGTGAAGGCCGCCTGCAATGCGCGAAAGCGCAGAGAGCGGCTCCCCCTGCGAACCTGTGCACATCACGACGATCTTCTCGGGCGGAATGCCTGCAAGCTCGTATGCGTCAACGAGGTTATTGTCATCGATTTTGAGGTACCCGAGCTTGCGAGCAATATCGGTGTTCTGGATCATCGAGCGCCCGGTTACGACTACCTTGCGTCCGCATTCAACCGCCGCATCGCAAATCTGCTGCATACGGTGGATATGGCTCGCAAACGATGCAATGATCACGCGGCCTTTCGCCTGGGCGATTATGGCACGCAAGGTTGTTCCGACTTCACGTTCGGACGGCGTGAAGTCGCGCTTCATCGCGTTCGTAGAGTCCGAAAGCATTAAATCGACGCCCGCTTCCCCAAATCGGGCAAGCGCGCCGAAATCGGTCGTCACGCCGTCAATGGGCGTCTGGTCGAGCTTGAAGTCACCCGTATGCAGGACGTTTCCCGCAGGACTTGTGAAAAATATCCCAACCGATCCGGGAATCGAATGGTTGACGGCAAAGAACTCGGCATCGATGCAGCCGAGCTTGATCTTGTCGCCAGGCTTGATTTCGACAAGCTTCGCGTTCTTTATCTTGTGCTCTGCGAATTTGCCCTCGATGAGGCCAAGCGTCATTTTCGTGCCATAGATGGGAACGGGAACGTCGAGATCCTTGTACAGGTAGGGCAGGCTTCCCGTATGGTCCTCGTGACCGTGCGTAATCACGATGCCGCGGAGTTTATGCGCATTCTCGAGCACATAGGTGTAGTCGGGCAAAATCAAATCAATGCCCGGATGGTCGTCGTCCGGGAACATCAAGCCAGCATCGTCGAGCACGAGGTCTTCACCGCACTCGAATACCGTCATGTTCTTTCCGATGGCGTCGAGGCCACCGAGCGGAATGACCTTGAGCTCTACACCGGTCTTCTTGCCTCCAGCGGATCCACGCTTGCGCTTTGACTGGGGTTTTTCTTCATCTGCACGAGTGGCTGCGGCATCGCGCGTAAGCGAGGGGCGCTTCTTCTCGAGTTTGACGTATTTAATCGAACGGGTCTCGCGCCCTTCTCGGCGCTTGCGACCGTAAAGCTGTTCGCCTTTGTTGTCTTTTGATTGCGAATTGCCATTCGCGTTGTTTTGCGACATTCATACTCCGTTTCTATTCAGGCGCACAAATACAACCCATACCACTGTAAAGGTCAAAAGCGCGCTTATGTCATATATACCTGCGCTTGCGCAGTTTCATCGGCTCATCTGAGCCGAAACCAGATCAATGCAAGAGAGTTTTGCAACCCACAAGTGTAGTAGTTTAGCGCTTCGCGGGGCTGTTTTAAAGCCAGCGCATATCAAATTCGACTTGCCCACCACGATAGATGCACACGCATGTATCCGCAACGCAAGCCGATAGCGTGATGCGAGATTTAATGGGTCGCAGGATGTTCCTGCGACCCATGGGGAATGACCATAAAAGGAGCGTTTCTTTTTTGCGCACCCGCCCGTTAGTTCATGAAGTTTTCCAGACCGATGATCAGGCCCTCGAGCTCACCGACACTTCGAATGCCGAGCAAAACGCCAGGCATATACGATGAACGGTCCCAAGAATCGTGGCGAATCGTGAGCGTCTGCCCCATCGAGCCGAAAATGACTTCCTGGCTTGCTACGAAGCCCATCGAGCGGACGGAATGTACGGGCACGCCATCGACGAGCGCTCCACGCGCGCCTTCTGCGCCTGCGATTTCGGTTTCCTTGCCAGGAGCTGCGCTCTCATGACCGCGCGCTTCTGCAATCATCTGCGCCGTTCGTACCGCCGTACCCGAAGGTGCGTCCTTTTTGTTGCAATGGTGCAGCTCGATAACTTCGGCTTCGGGGAAAAACGGTGCGCAGGCCTTGGCGAATTGCATCATGAGCACGGCGCCCGTCGTAAAATTGGGTGCGTAGAACAAGCAAGAGCCGGGAGCTGCTTGGGCGGCGAGGCTCTCCAAGACGTCCGTCGCAAGACCGGTTGTGCCAACGACGCAGTCCCTTCCAGCCTTGAGCGCAACTTCGATGTTGCCAGCAACGACGTTCGGTTGCGTAAAATCGACCATGACATCGAAGTCTACGGCGTCAACGGCCTGCTGGATGTTCTCGAACGTGGGAAAATCTGCTTCCTTCCCAAAAGGATCGATACCACAAGCAACCGTCATATCGTCAGCTGCTGTAACTGCTTCAACCACTGCCGAACCCATACGTCCTGCATAACCGGCAACTGCTACTCGTATCATGTTTTCTCCTTCTAGCGTCTTGTGACCAAAAATGATGCATCCCATGTGGCCACATCCCACAACGCATGCTTATTAGTGGCGTCATATCCTAGTAAGGTCAGTGTAGCTGTCTAAACGGCAGGCTCTGTTAACAATCGGCGAAAAGCGCAATGGTCAGATACGAAAGTACCAAAAGACGTCTTAAACGCATGCGAGTTGCCGCGAATTGGAGCAGGAAACGCCGTCGATTCACGGCTCATGACCTAATTCCATATATATCAGATTATAAAAAAGGAGGGG
>CADBQL010000300.1 GCA_902796815.1 uncultured Coriobacteriaceae bacterium
GCCCCCGACAAAGGCCACCGTGTCAGTCGACCAGAGGCGCGGATCTTCCCCGAACAGCTGCGCAGCTTCTCGCTGCCCATAGGATTGCCCGTACACGTTGCGGGGAGCAGGCCATGCGCGCAGCATATCGATCTCGTCTGGCGGACGCTTCGCACGGATGACCTGGCGCACGCTGCGCGCCCCTTGTCGCAGCGCCGTGGCCACACAGTCAACCCCCGTATCGCCGCCACCTATGACCGCCACGTCTCTACCTTCAGCCGTTATCGCGGACGCCCTGCCCTCAAGGTGAGCGCGTGTGGCTTCGGAAAGGTAATCGAGGGCGAAATGCACCCCTTGAAGATCGACACCGGGAATGTCGAGCCTGCGCGCAACCCGCGCACCGCACGCGAGCACGATCGCGTCGGATTGCTCCTCAATCCGATCGGCTATCGCCTGCGCGTCTACAGAGCAGCGAAACTCGATGCCGCTGTCCTGCATGAGCTTCACGCGACGCTCCACCACCCACTTCGGCAGCTTCATGTTGGGAATGCCGAACATGAGCAGGCCTCCTGGCTTTTCGTCACGCTCGTAAACCACGACGCGCATGCCGAGCCGCGAAAGCTCCCATGCCGCCGCCAATCCTGCAGGACCCGATCCGATAACGCTCGCAAGAGGCGCGCCGGGCTCTGCGGGCGGCAAGGGCTCAATCCCGTGCGCCCATTGGTAATCGGACAATGCTCGCTCGTTGTCATGGATGGTCACGGATTCGTCGCCCAATCCCAAATTACAGGCAGTTTCGCACGGCGCAGGGCACACGCGCCCAGTGAATTCTGGGAACGGATTGGTGAGGCCTAATCGAGCGACAGCGTCCTGAAAGCGCCCCCGATAGAGCAAGTCGTTCGTCTCGGGAATCAGATTGTGGAGCGGACAGCCCGTCGCCTGCCGCGCGCCGTTGAAGACAAGCCCGCTCTGACAAAACGCAACCCCGCAGTTCATGCAGCGACTCGCCTGAGCGCGCTGCTCATCGAGCGGAAGGTCCACCACGAAATCCTCGAAGTCGCCTACGGCTTCGCCTGCGGGCCTCACGCCATGTTCCACGCGTTTGACGCTAAGGTATCCTCCTGGTTTTCCCATAATCCCTCAATCTTCCTACAACAGATCCTGACTCATCTCAAAAGCCCGCTCCACTGCCTCCTCGTGGGTGATACCGGAAGCCTCAAGCTTTTGCGTGAGCTTAGTCATGCGATCGTACTCGCGCGGGACCACTTTCACGAAGCAATCGCCGATGTCGGAGAACTGGTAGAGCAGCTTCGCCCCGAGCGGACTTCCCGTGCGCCTTGTATGCTCGTCGATCAATCCGCGTATAAGCTCGAGCTCGACGCGGTCGGGTGCAACGATGTCGACCATATCGCGATTGCATCGATCGGCAAACGTGCGCTCGACATCGTATACGTATGCGATGCCGCCGCTCATGCCCGCCGCAAAGTTGAGACCGACCTCGCCGAGCACGAGCACGGTTCCGCCGGTCATGTACTCGCAACCGTTATTGCCTATGCCCTCCACGACAAGCGTGGCTCCAGAATTGCGCACGGCAAAACGCTGGCCGGCGAGTCCGTTTACGAAACCCCGCCCGCCCGTCGCTCCGTAGAAGGCAACGTTTCCGGCAATGATGTTCTCCTCAGGACGATAGGTTGCCGTGCGGTAAGGAGACACCGTCACGATCCCGCCCGAAAGGCCTTTGCCAAAATAGTCGTTTGCCTCTCCTTCGATGTTCAACGTGATTCCAGCAGGCAAAAAAGCACCGAAGCTCACACCACCCGAACCAGCGCAATCGATGACCAGGGTTTCATCGGGCAAGCCATCGGGATGACGAGCGCTTATATGAGAGCCGAGCATCGTGCCGACGCAGCGGTTCACGTTAGCGATGTCGATATGGAATCGTTGGGAAACAAGCGCGCGGCGCGCATCGTGCGTATAAGGGACGAGCAACGTGGCATCGAGCGTCTTGGGAAGCGTGTCCTCGGGAGCGCAAGACTCGACCGAATGCGGGCAACTCGACCCGGGTATCGACTGTCCGAATTCTGCCTGGGAAACCACGAGCATATCGGAAAGGTCTATAAGCTGGGCTTTCCATCCGCCCGCCTCCGGAATCTGACGCAGGCAATCAGCGCGTCCGACCATGTCTTCGACGGTCGCGAACCCGAGCTGCGCCATGATGCGACGCAGCTGTTCGGCCACCATCATCATGAAATTCACCACATACTCTGGCTTGCCATGGAAGCGTCTGCGCAGCTCGCAGTTCTGCGTGGCAATGCCCACGGGACACGAATCCTGCTGGCAATCGCGCTGCATCAGGCAACCCAGAGCCACGAGGGGCATGGTCGCGAAGCCGAACTCTTCGGCGCCGAGCAGACATGCGATCGCGACATCCCGGCCATCCATGAGCTTGCCGTCAGCTTCGAGCACCACGCGCGAGCGCAATCCGTTGCGCAGCAGGGTCTGCTGCGTCTCTGCCAGGCCAAGCTCGAGGGGAAGGCCCGCATGGTAAATCGAGTCGCGCGGAGCAGCGCCCGTACCGCCGTTGCATCCCGAAATCAGGATCTTGTGCGCACCTCCCTTCGCAACGCCCGTGGCGATGGTTCCGACTCCGGTCTCGGCCACGAGTTTTACCGAAACGCGTGCGTTCGGATTGGCATTCTTCATGTCGAAGATGACTTCGGCCAAATCTTCGATCGAATAGATGTCGTGATGGGGCGGCGGGGCTATGAGGCCGACGCCGGGCGTGCAGCGGCGCGCGCGAGCAATCCAAGGCCAGACCTTGGCGCCTGGCAGATGCCCGCCTTCACCGGGCTTTGCGCCCTGCGCCATCTTAATCTGGATTTCGTCGGCGCTCATCAGATAACGGCTCGTCACGCCGAATCGTCCCGACGCGATCTGCTTGATGGCCGAGCGCTTGCTATCGCCGTTGGGAAGGGTAACTTCGCGCGCAGGGTCTTCCCCACCCTCGCCGCTGTTCGAGCGTCCGCCAAGCCTGTTCATGGCTATCGCGAGGCTCTCGTGGGCTTCTTGCGAAATGGAACCGTAGCTCATAGCTCCGGTGTTGAATCGTTTCACGATTTCGCTGGCAGGCTCCACCTCGTCGAGAGGAATGGGATTTGTACCCTGGACGAAATCGAGCAGGTCTCCCAGCTTGACAGCGCGCCCAGCAACGTGAATCGAGTCACTGTACTCGTCGAACAGAGCAGTATCGTTTTCACGCACGGCACGCTGGAACAAGTTTATCGTCAGCGGGTTGAGCAAGTGCTCTTCTCCACCGAGTGGACGCCACGCAGAAAGTCCCGAGCTCGGAAGCTGATCAGGCGAGGGGCTCGCGAGCAGCTTCTTGGCTTGTTCGGCACGCTCGTCACACTCCCTTTGCACGTCGTCGATCCCCAGACCCTCGATGCGGCTGACCGTACCCGTGAAGTGCTCCTCTACGAATGCGCTCGACAACCCCACAGCCTCGAAAACCTGCGCGGCATGATAGCCCTGCATGGTTGATATGCCCATCTTCGACATCACGGAGACGATGCCCGCAACGACGGCGCGGTTGTAGTTGGCCACCGCCTCGGCTTCGCTTAACTCAATTACGTTGCGGCTGCACAGATTGCGGATGGTGTCATGCGCGAGATATGGGTATATACCTGAAGCGGAATAGCCCACGAGCGCGGCGAAGTCATGCGGGGTTATGGCATCGCCCGACTCCACGATGATGTCGGCATGCGTACGCAGCCCCTTGCGAAGCAAATGGTTGTGAACCGATGCCACCGCGAGCAACGACGGCATGGGAACGAGTCCCTCCCCAGCACGATCGGATATGACGATTAGGTCGACACCTCCCCTCACCGCAGACTCAGCTTTTGCGCGAAGGCACCCAAGCTCATCATCGAGCGCGTGCGGGCCTTTGGACGCATCGTATGCGGCCCTGAGCCTGCATGACTTGAAACCGTGGCGCTCGATGCTCGCAAGCGCCTGGAATTGGGACCGGTCGAGCAAGGGCGTATCAAGCCTCACCAGCCTGCAGTTCGTGCGCGTGTCCTCCAACAGATTGCCGTGGTTGCCCACGTACAGCATCGTGGACGTGATGAACGATTCTCGCAGTGCGTCAATCGGTGGATTTGTGACCTGGGCAAACAACTGGTTGAAATAATCGAAGAAGCTTCGCGGCTTCTTCGAGAGACACGCAAGCGGAACGTCTGCGCCCATCGAGGCGAGAGGTGCCGCCCCATTGCATGCCATGGGAATGATTGACTCCTCGATATCGTCGAAGAAGTATCCGTGTAAGGCCTGGCGCTCGTGAAGCGGGATGCCGTCGTCGGCCACAGAAGGATGAGGGTTTTCCGAATGCTTCCCGTCAACCATCAAAGAATCGTCCGCATCGCCGCTGAAACCCGACTCGACGAGTGTATCGAGCGTAAGCATTTCGGAGTCGATCCAGCTGCGATACGGTTTTTCATTGGCAAACGCGTCCTTAATCTCATCGTCGAAGAGCACCCGGCCCAAAGCTGGGTCCACGAGCAGCATCTGCCCGGGACCGAGGCTTCCCGAAATGAGCACGCTCGCAGGATCCACGTCGAGCACGCCCACCTCGCTCGACAGGATGAGACGATCGTCCGACGTCACGTAATATCGCGCAGGCCTCAGGCCGTTTCGGTCAATCACCGCCCCGGTCACGCACCCGTCTGAGAATGCGATTGCGGCGGGCCCATCCCAACCTTCCATGAGCATCGATTGGTAGGCATCCCACGCCCTTCGCTTATCCGACAGATACCCATTCTTATCCCACGGTTCGGGCAAAAACATGGATACCGCGCGAGGCAGGCTTCGCCCGTTCATGGTCACAAACTCAAGCACGTTGTCGAGCATTGCAGAATCGGACCCCTCCCCGTTCAGGATGGGAAGCACGCTTTCCAAATCGGCGCCCATAACAGGCGAATACAGATTCGCCTCACGTGCCCGAGTCCAGCTCACATTGCAACGAAGCGTGTTAATCTCCCCATTGTGAACGATGTAGCGGTTGGGATGCGCCCGCTCCCACGACGGGTTCGTATTGGTGGAGTAACGCGAATGGACCAGGGCAATTGCTGTCTCGGTGGAGGCGTCATCGAGATCGCAGAAGAAACCGCGCATCTGCGTGGAGACAAGCATGCCCTTGTACACGACGGTACGGGCGCTCATCGAGCAGACGTAGAAAATGCGATCAGCAAGGCCGGGCTCTTCCATTGCCGCTTTCTCGACGATCCTCCGGCACACGTACAACCGCCGTTCGAAATCATCTCCAGCCGCCGCATCGCCGGGCCGCGCCAAAAACGCCTGCTTGATAGTGGGCATGCACGAACGGGCCGTCTCTCCCAGCCCATGCGGGTCTACGGGAACGTCGCGCCAGAAGAGCAGCGGAATGCCACAACGTGCGCATCCCTCCTCGAAAACGCGGATCGCACAGGCGATTCCCTCGTCATCTCTCGGGAGAAAGAGCATGGCCACGCCGTAGTCCCCTTCGGCTGGCAGCAAGCTCCCGCATTTCTGGGCTTCTTTGCGAAAGAAGCGGTGGGGGATCTGGAATAGGATTCCCGCCCCGTCGCCCGTATTCTTCTCCAGCCCGACGCCCCCACGGTGCTCGAGGTTCACGAGCACGGACAGCGCGTCGTCAATCATCTGGTGCGACCGCTTGCCGGTCAAGTGCGCCAGGGCACCGATACCGCACGCATCGTGCTCAAATTCGCTTCGGTACAAACCCGTTTTCTGGGCAGTAGATGTGTCGCCAAATGCCATGCTCTTCTCCTGACGAGATCAGACGCAAAAACCCGAACGGAGGTCGATGCGACCGCCAATTTTAGATATCAAGTCTAGAAGCGGCGCATGTCATATCTATTACGGCCACGTTTCCGAGAGATTAAACTTCCAGTTTTGGAGGAAGCGCTTGCAGGCTTCAATTGTCAGTTGGACCTCAGAAGGCCCAACGCAACTGCACCTACGCGGCGGTTACGACCAAGGTTCAATTTTTGACCGTTATCTGGATCGCCAGAGGTAGCCGACGCCTCTAACTGTCTCGAGCTGTTGCGCCAAGTCGGGACCGAGCTTCGAGCGAATCCTTCGCACGTGCACGTCGACGGTGCGGCAACCGCCGAAATAGTCGAATCCCCATACGTTGCGCAGCAGGAGCTCGCGAGAAAACGCACGGTCGGAATGCTGGACGAGATAGGCTAGCAATGCGTATTCCAAATAGGTAAAATCAACAGGGTCGCCTGCTACCGTCACTTGGTAGGTCGCCAGGTTGATGATCATGCTACCAACCGTTATGGTCTCGTCGAGCTCATTAAATATCTGGCCGCCCAAAAGCCTGCTTATACGCAACTCGCACTCGAGGGCACTCGCACCATGCATCACGAAGTCCGCAGGAACCCGCATTGGAAACTGCAATGCTTCGGCATTTTCCTCATCCACGATGAACAGCAGCGGGCACGCGCGTCTTTCCGCGAGCGACTCGACTTCCTCCCGTTTGGCGGACGCAGTCCCCCTAGCCTCGAATACCACAAGGTCAACAGCTGGACCCCTAACAGCCAGCTGCTCGATTTGAAGCGTCGTACCAGCCGTAACTCTAACGTCCAAGCACGCAAACACCTGCTGGAACTTGAATGCATTATCCAACGAATTTGCGATGAACAGCGCATGTTTTCGCATCACGACACCGCCGTAGCTGCCGCCACGAAGTCGCGGAAAAGCGGATGCGGCTTGCCAGGTCGGCTCTTGAACTCGGGATGTGCTTGCGTGGCGACGAACCAGTGATGTTCGGGCAGCTCGATCATTTCCACCAAGCGCTCGTCGGGCGACAGGCCCGAAATCGAAAGCCCGGCCTCTGCAAGCCTGCCCCGATAGGCGTTGCTCACCTCGTAGCGATGGCGGTGGCGCTCATATATGAGCTCTTTACCGTATGCTTGGAAGGCGCGCGTCTCGGGCGCAATCTTGCAAGGATAGGCGCCAAGGCGCATGGTGCCACCCTTGTTCTCGACGTCTTCTTGCTCGGGCATGAGATCGATAACGAAAGGAACGCCCTTGTCTGCAAGTGTCCCCTCGTCGGCAAACTCGGCCGACGTCGCACCGCTCAATCCTGCTACATTGCGAGCGAACTCGCAAACTGCCGCTTGCAGGCCCAGGCAGATGCCCAAAAACGGAATACCCTGCTCGCGGGCATAGCGCGCAGCGAGAATCTTGCCCTCGAAGGCGCGCTGGCCGAAGCCGCCCGGAATCAGGATGCCGTCGACGTTCTTCAGGACGCTCGCGGCGCTGCTATCGGTGAGCTCTTCTCCGTTGATCAACCGAATATCCACGTTCACCCCGTTTGCGACGCCCGCGTGATGGAGCGCCTCGATGACCGATAGGTACGCATCGGGCAAGCTCGTGTACTTGCCCACGACGGCAATGTGCACCTCGCCTTCGCAGCGGGCGGCAGCCTCCACGTAATCGGCCATGGGAACATGGGCAAGCTCGCACTCGGGAAGCTTCAGCCGCTGCAGCACTTTCGTATCGAATCCCTGCCCGAAGAGGTCGAGGGGCACCTCGTATATGCTCGAAGCATCCACGCAGGAAAGAACCGAATCAACATCGACATCGCAGAAATGGGCGATCTTCGCACGCACGGAATCGCTGATCTCGTGGTCGGAGCGACACACGATGAAGTCGGGCTGCACGCCCATCGAGCGCATTTCCTTCACAGAATGCTGCGTAGGCTTCGTCTTCACCTCGTGAGCGGCGGCGATGTAGGGCACCAGGCTCACGTGCACGAACACGACGTTGTCGGCGCCCAGCTCGTGACGCAGCTGACGAACCGCCTCGATGAACGGCTGCCCTTCGATGTCGCCGATCGTTCCGCCGATTTCGGAAATGACGATGTGCGCGCCCGTCTGTGATGCCGCGCGCAGCACGCGCTCCTTTATGGCGTCGGTCACATGGGGAATCACCTGCACCGTGCCGCCGAGGAAATCGCCGCGCCGTTCGCGCGCCACGAGCGACTGGTAGA
>CADBQL010000301.1 GCA_902796815.1 uncultured Coriobacteriaceae bacterium
CTCGCTTCGGTCAAAGCGCTCGCAAAAGGTCGCACGATCGTCGTGTTCGGCTGCGGCGGCGACCGCGATGCTTCTAAGCGTTCCATTATGGGACGCGTGGCGCTCGACGCCGATTATGCGATTGTGACCTCGGATAATCCAAGAACTGAGGAGCCGGTTGCCATCATTGCCGATATTGTAAGCGGCATGGGCTCAGGAGAAGGCACGTTCGAGGTCGTCGAGGATCGCCGGGCTGCCATTGCTCGCGCTATCGAAATTGCCGACGCGGACGACGCCGTGCTCATAGCGGGCAAGGGGCATGAGGATTATCAAATTATAGGCACGACGGTTCATCCGTTCGATGACCGCATCGTCGCGGCCGAAGAGTTAGAAAGGGCCGCGCTGTAAGGACGTTTCATGTACGCACCAATATCCGAAATAGCTTCTGCCGTAAACGCCATCCAACCAATCGAAGCGAATGATTCCGTAAGCGGGATCACGTGGGATTCTCGGAAGGTGCGTGAAGGCGATATTTATGTCGCGCTACCTGGCCAACGCGTTGACGGGCATGATTTTGTAGATGCTGCCGTATGCGCGGGGGCTGCTGCCGTCATGGCGTCGCGAGATGTGGTTGCCGATGTTCCGGTCATTCGCGTTGAGGATACAGCCCGTGCGTTCGTGGACTTGTCCGCGTACTGGCGCGGAAAGCTTAATGGCACGCTCATCGGCCTTACCGGGTCGACGGGAAAAACCACGACCAAGAATCTTGTGCGTGATGTGCTGTCCTGCAAAGGTAGCGTCGTTGCGACGATCGCCAATCAGAACAACGAGCTCGGCGTGCCCAATACGCTGCTTGCTGCCGACGTTGACACTGATTATGTTGTCGTCGAAATGGGCATGCGGGGGCAAGGCCAGATTGAAGAGTTATGCGAAATCGCGCATCCTGACTGGGGGCTTGTGACGAATGTGGGCGAAAGCCACATCGAGCTGCTCGGAAGCCGCCTCAACATTGCGCATGCCAAAGCCGAGCTGCTCTGCGCCCTGCCCGACGGACGCGGTATTGCGTTCGTGAACGCAGCAGATGATTACGCTGGGGAGCTGTGCCGGCATGCTGCGCTTAAGGAGCGGGGTGTAACTTGCGTGTTCTTCGAGGGGTCTGATGCTCAGGCGCACGCTGACGAACTGGGAATCTTTGCCGATGGCGATCCGTACGTCTGGGCAAGCGATATTGAGCTTAATGGCGATGGATGCCCGTCGTTTATGCTTCATGCCGTTAACTTCGCACGACTCCAAGCGCCCGAGAGCGATGGGGAAGTGCCCTGCGTGCTCGCGCTGCGCGGCTTGCACAACGTGTCGAACGCGTGCTCGGCGGCAGCTGTTGGCCTTGCAGCAGGCATGACGCTCGAACAATGTGCGGCTGTTCTTGCCAAATCACAACCCGAACAGGGGCGTCAGCAGGTTTACCGCACTCAGGATGGCGTGACGGTCATAGACGATGCCTACAATGCCAATCCCGATTCTATGCGTGCATCTCTTGCGACCTTTACCGCAATGAATGTTTCAGGTCGGCGCATTGCGGTGCTCGGCGACATGCTCGAGCTCGGCGATTTCTCAAAGGAATGTCATGAGCGCGTTGGCATAATGGCGGCAGGCGCTGCGCTCGATTTGCTCGTTTGCGTTGGTGACCTATCGCGTTTCATGGCCCAGGCCGCAACGGATGCTGGCATGCGGGAGGATGTCGTGCTCAGATGCCCTGATGCCCGGGCGGCGCTTGCGCTGTTGCGAGACGTCGTCAAACCGGGTGATGCCGTGCTCGTCAAGGCATCGCACTCCATTGGTTTGGACATGGTTGCAAAAGGATTGGTTGGCTAGCATGCTTTCGCCGTTGTTTTCGCAATATCCTACATTTCTCGTATTCTTGGGCGTGTTCGTGGCCATGGTGCTCACGCTTGCCTTCATGCCCCCGTTTATCAGATTCTTGAAGTCGAGCCAGATCGGACAGCAGGTCCGCGATGATGGGCCCGAAACGCACCTTGTCAAACAGGGAACGCCGACCATGGGCGGCGTTATTATGCTCGTCGCATGCGCGGCGACCGTGCTTATCGTGGGCCTTCCAACCGTCGAGACGTTCGTGCTTGGAATCGCCATCCTGCTTACGGGCGGGCTCGGTCTGTTCGACGACGCGTCGAAGGTCATCCATGAGCGCTCGCTCGGTTTAACGCCGCGTGCCAAGCTCGTGGGGCAAACGGCGATCGCGACCGTGTTCGTTCTGGCAGCCGTGAATTTTTTCGGCGTGACACCGACGGTCACCATTCCTTTCATTACGACAATTGACCTGGGGATTTTGACGACTATTTTGCCGATGGGCGAATCGGGTTTTGCGATTCCTTGGCTTTATGTCGTGTTTGCGGACATCTTACTCGTCGGGTTGTGCAACGCGGTCAACTTGACAGATGGCCTCGACGGCCTTGCGGCTGGAACCGTGCTCATCGTCATGCTCGTTATGGCAGCTATCGCTTATCGCACCGATTTGCTCGAGCCTGCAATCGTGGCCGCTTCGCTTGCGGGCGTATGTATTGGGTTTTTGTGGTTCAACGCATATCCAGCCGATATTTTTATGGGGGACACTGGATCGCTTGCGCTCGGCATGGGTCTTGGCTGCTTAGCGGTTCTGACGAAAACCGAGTTTTTGGTCATCATCATCGGTGGCTTGTTCGTTGCCGAGGCATTGTCGGTCATGATTCAGGTCGCTTATTACAAAAAGACACACAAGCGCGTGTTCCTCATGGCGCCACTGCATCATCATTTTGAGAAAAAGGGCTGGTCCGAAACGAAAGTCGTCATTCGTTTCTGGATTATCTCAGGCGTATGTGCGGCGATTGGCTTTTCGTTGTACTTTGCTTACAGCATGATTGGAGTTGCCTGATGGACGACGTCCTCAACATCCAAGATGTGGCTGACGGCGCCGCTTCGAACGCGCGAGGTTTTGATATCGGGCGCGTTCTTGTCTTGGGCTTGGGAAAATCAGGGAAATCCGTTGCGCGTTATTGTGCCGACTTGCTTGGTTCGCGTGTGGAATCGCTCTTCATCGCCGCCGGTGCGCAAACTCCCGATTCTGTTGCATTTGTCGAATCACTTGCGCCTCAAGGAGTGTCGTATGCTTTCGGCGATGAAGCTCTTGAATCGTTTGATGCTCTTTCGCGCCCTTTTGATATTTGCATTGCGAGTCCGGGCATTCCGTGTTGGCATGAGCTATATGTATGTGGCGAACGTTTGAGCGGCGAGCTCATCAGCGAAGTTGAGTTTGCTTGGCGGGAAAGCAAGCCAGACAGCATCTGGATTGCTATCACGGGCACGAACGGCAAGACGACGACGACTTCGTGCTGCGCGCACGTGCTGCGCGCCTGCGGGTTCGCAGCCGATGCGGTGGGAAACATCGGCGATGTATGTCTTGATGCGGTTGCTGCCGGAAATACCCAGGTATACGTTGCAGAAGTATCATCGTATCAGCTGTATTCAACACGGTATTTTGCGCCGGATGTTGCCGTGATGCTTAACATCACGCCTGATCACCTGCATTGGCATCAAACGCTCGAGGCGTATCGTGATGCCAAATTCAAGATGCTTGACAATATGACTGCACGGGCTCGAACGGCCTCGTCTGCTACGTCTGGACCAATCATGCCGGTGGCAATTTTGGATGCCTCCAACGATGTCGTGCGTAGCAAAGTTCGCGAACTTAAGGTGCTTTCGCGCGAACAACGCGGGTTTTCGTATGTGCCAATGGGCACGGCGGACGGGATCTCGGGCGATATGCGCGAGCGTTGCGGAGCTGAGAACGCGGCCTTCATCAGTGGAGATGGGCGGTTGCGTGTGGCTTTTGGAGGCGTGGAGCACGTGTTGGCGTCATGTGACGACCTGCTGATAAAAGGCGAGCACAATGCCTCGAACGCTCTCGCGGTCGGTGCGGTAGCCGTCGTGCTCGGTGCAGACGATGCGCAAATCGCCGACGCCCTCGCCACATTTGCCCCGCTCGAGCACCGCATCGAGCCGTGTGGGGATGTGCGGGGCGTGGCGTGCTACAACGATTCTAAAGCTACGAACGTCGATGCAACCGTCAAAGCGCTTACAGCTTTTCCCGACAAGCGATTGATAGTGCTTCTGGGCGGAGATGATAAGGGGACCGGGCTCGATGAGCTTGTTGCCGCCGTTCATAAGCATGCGGCGGTGGCTGTATGCTTCGGGGCTGCAGGGCCGCGTTTCGCGCGTGCGCTCGAAGGCGCGCTTGACGCGCTTAAGGCGTCTGAACCGCGTTGCCGTGTGGAGCACGCCCAAAACATGACAGGTGCGCTCGATTGCGCGTTATCGTGTGCGCGAGAAGGCGATGTCATATTGCTTTCGCCTGCCTGCGCGTCGTTCGATGAGTTCAAGTCATTTGAGCATCGTGGTTCGGTGTTCAAGCAATTGGTCAAAGAGCGCGCTGGCGAGGTTTCCGGGGCGCAAGGGGAGTAGCGCATGGCCGAAGCAGTCAAGCATTCAGGACAACGCAGCTATGAGTCACCGGATGTGGTGGGGCCCCGTCTTGTGCTCATATTGTGCGTGGTCGGCTTGACATTGCTCGGTTTCGTCATGATTTACTCCGCCTCATCGATCAAGGCCATTGCGGAAGATACTGACGCCATGTCCTACATGTTCGACCAAGTCAAATTTGCCGCTATCGGCCTAGTGGCGGCGTTTGTGTTGTGGAAGCTCATTCCGTATAGAGTTTGGGCAGGAAAAATGGTTTGGGTAATCTGGGGCGTTGCCGTCTTGTTGCTCGTGCTTACCGCCGTCATGGGACTCGCGAAATATGGCGCCCAGCGTTGGCTGAGCTTGGGGCCTATCAGCTTGCAACCATCAGAATTCGTAAAAATCGCCGTAGTGTTGGTGGCAGCGCGCCTGTTCAGCGACTTACGTGCTCATTTAATTGATGCGCGTGGCTTTATCGTGCAGCTGCTGCTGTTCATTATTGCTCCCACAGGTTTTTTGTTTGCGACCCAGTCCGACTTGGGTACGACCGCCATCATCGCCCTGGGCGTTATCGGCGTGATGTGGTTGGGCGAGGTGCCGCTGCGCGCCATTCTCGGCGTGTTTGTGTTCATGGTGTTGTTTGCGGCATTTGCAACGCTCTTCTCGAGTTATCGGTCGGATCGTTTCCTATACCTCAACCCATGGAATGATGGCGAAGGGGGTTATGGTAACGGTTACCAGATTATTCATTCCTATTACGCCTTTGCAGAAGGTGGCGTTTTTGGATCTGGTCTTGGGAATTCGCGCGAAAAGTACCTGTATTTGCCCGAATCCGAAACCGATTTCATTTTTGCCATCATTGGAGAAGAGCTTGGGCTCGTAGGCGCTCTGCTCGTCATCGTCACGTTTTTGGTGCTGCTGTGGGCAGGCATGCGCATAGCGCGCGCGGCTTCTGACGATTATGGTGCGATGGTGGCGGGTTCGTTGACCATCATGATTGTGTTTCAGGCTTTTTTGA
>CADBQL010000302.1 GCA_902796815.1 uncultured Coriobacteriaceae bacterium
CATTCCAGGGGCTATGACCAATCGGGTTAACAAAGTGCGTTACCGAATTCGTTTCGGCAAAAAAGATGGAGGTACGTCATGAAGCAAAACAGTTCGAGCCGTCGCGTCAACGAACAAGCGCGACAGGTAATCGCCGAAACGCTTATGTTCGAGATTTCGGATCCGAGGCTTCGCATGGTTACGATTACAGGGTGCGAGGTAAGCTTCGACCGCAGTGCCTGCAACGTCTACTACACGGCGCAGCCAGACAGCTACGATGAAGTCGAGGCGGCATTTGGGAAGGCGAAGGGAAAGATTCGATCGCTTCTGGCCAAGAAGCTGAGCTGGCGCACGTCTCCCGAACTCAGGTTTTTCATCGACAAGAGCGTTGACGAGGCTGAGCGCATCGCGCGCGCGTTGGCTTTCGAGCGAGATCGTTTAGGCGAAAGCGTCGATGAGGATAACGGAGAAGAGGCTCCTGTCTCTGAAGATGCAATCGAGGGCGAAGATATCGAAGCCTCTGCTTCTGGTGGCGATAGCTTAGAGGATGATTAATGCTCGCCTGGTTTACGATGCGTTTGAAACGAGAGATTAAATGACCCTTTCCGCCCAAACTAACACGACTATCGCCGATATCGCACGCATGGTGCGAAAGCATGACTCATTCGTTCTGTGTGGCCATGTAAGCCCTGATGGCGATTGCATCGGAAGCCAACTTGCGCTCATGCATGCGCTTGAAGCGCTCGGAAAGGACGTCACGTGTCTGCTCGTGCGTGATGAACCGCTACCTGGAGATATTTCTTTCTTGCCCGGAGCCGATCGTATGGTTCCGGCTTGCCGTTACGAGGGTTCGGCGCAGGTGTTCATGGGTCTTGACGTGCCCACGCGCGAGCGCATCGGTGATGATGCGTGCGCAATTCTAGATTGCTGCAAGATGTCGGTGACTATCGATCACCATGCGGTTGAGACGACGATGTGCGATTTGGTATACGTCGATCCCGACAGTGCCTCGGCGAGCATGCTTGTGTGGGAACTCGTTAAGGAGCTATGTGACGTGCCGCCGGCGCACTCCGTCTTGTGCGCGTACACGGGTCTTTTGACGGATACGGGCGGTTTTCGATATCAGAACAGCGATGCGAACGCGTTTCGGGCGGCTGCCGAGCTCGTCGAAGCGGGCGCCGATGCCTCGTATGCTGCCATGATGGCGTTTGGGAGCCGTACGCTCGCTTCGCTCAAGCTCGAAGCGCTTGTTCTTGACCGTTTGCAGGTTTTTGCTGAAGGAAATGCGGCGTTGAGCTATCTCACCGAATGCGACCTTGAGGGACTCGGCGCTGAGAAAAGTGATACCGAGCCGATGGTCGATGCCGTGCGCAAGCTCGAAGGCGCTCGCGTCGCGTGCATGCTTCGAGAGCAGGCTGGCACCGTGCGCGGCAGTTTGCGTGCAAAAGACGATACCGATGTCGCTTCACTTGCTCGTAAGCTCGGCGGAGGCGGACATCGCGCCGCGGCGGGTTTTACGCTTCATTGCGCTATTGATAAGGCGGTCGATTTGCTGCGCGAGGAGATTTCTGCCCTTCTATCGGAAAACGCGGTGCGGTAGATGAAACGCGGTGCATCGGGGCTTTCTCTGCTCGTGGCGGTAAACAAGCCAATTGGCATGACATCGCATGATGTGGTCAATCGCTGCCGTCGCGTTTTCGGCGAGCGGCGTGTGGGACATACCGGCACGCTCGATCCGCTCGCGAGCGGCGTACTGCCCATTTGCGTCGGTCCCGCTACGCGCCTCGATCAGTATTTGACCGGCCATGACAAGCGCTATTCTACGCGAATCGCTTTCGGGACCGAGACGACGACGGATGACGAAGCGGGCGATGTCGTCGCAAGCGGTCAGGTATTGCCGCATCTGATGGATGAAACATATGCTGCTTCTTTCGTGAGAAGCCTCGTCGGAACGCATCAACAGCTGCCGCCTGCTTATAGCTCTATTAAAGTGAACGGCGTCAAAGCCTATGAAGCAGCCCGCAAGGGTAACACCCTCGATTTGGAGTTCAGAGAAATCCAGATTCTCGATGCAAAACTGACGGACTCCGGTTATGAAGATGACGTGTTTTGCTGGGATGCCGAATTCAGCGTTTCGAAGGGTACCTATATCCGCTCGCTCGCTCGCGACATCGGGCGCATCGTCGGATGTCCCGCGCATGTGCGTTCGCTTCACCGCCTCTCTTCGGGGTATATTCACGAATCGCAAGCCGTTTCGCTCGAAACGCTCGAAAGGCTCGGTGCCGATGCGGCCATCGACCCGGTTGCTGCGCTCGGCGTGCGCTTCGCGTATGGCGACGATGTGTCTCGCTTCGTGGCGTCTGGTAACAAGCTCTACGGTCATCAGGTGAAACTGTACGAGCTTTTCATCGGTTCCGACGGGCCGTTTCGGTGTGCGTGCATGGGCAACTCATGCGAAAGCGCAGATGCCGCACACGATGGGGAGCTCGTCGCAATTATTGTCGAGAACAGGCTCAAGGCGCTCTATCGCTATGAATCTAACACTGATACTTGGAAGCCCGATTGCGTTTTCTCGATAGGTGTCTTCCGCGGTTAGCGCAAACGGCAAAACCACGAGGCAGCGCTTGGTGTAGATCGAAGCGAGAGAAACGTCGAGCACGCCTTTTGGGCTTTTTACCGCCCAGGATGTCCTCTAGCCGAAATTCTTCATCATTTGCGCGAAAAGTATCCTTTTTGGCTTCATTTCCCCAGCGTTTCGCATAAACTAACAAAGCTTTGTTTTCGTGCCAACATGCCCGGCACGAAAGCAAAACGAAATGTATCCGTAGAACAAGGAGGAAGCACGTGACTACTGCAGTAGCATGGATGGCCCCGATTTGTGCAGCGATTGGCATCTGCGTTGCGGGCTATCTGGGAAGTTGGGTCTTGAAGCAGGATCCGGGTCCCGACAAGATGAACAACATTTCGCTTAAGATTCAGCAAGGTGCTCAGGCGTTCCTGATGGCCGAGTACAAGATGCTCGTCATCTTCGTAATCGTCGTAGCTGTCATTATGGCCTTTGCGCTTAACATCTGGACGGCCGCCGCGTTCATCACCGGCGCCATCCTTTCGGCAGCTGCCGGCTACGTAGGCATGTTTGTAGCCACGCGCGCCAATACGCGTACGACCCATGCCGCCGAGGAAAGCGTTGCAAGGGCACTCAACGTCAGCTTCAAGTCGGGCCTCACTATGGGCCTGTGCGTCGCGAGTTTCGCGCTCATGGGCCTTTCGCTCTGGCTCATCCTGCTCGTCTTCGGCGTCGATACCACGGCGCTCATGCATGAGCATGTGGGTATGGTCGAAGGCTTTGCCACCGGTGCTTCTGCCGTGGCGCTGTTCGCTCGTGTTGGTGGCGGTATCTACACCAAGGCCGCTGACGTGGGTGCTGACCTTGTTGGTAAGGTCGAGGCGGGCATCCCCGAGGACGACCCGCGCAACCCGGCTACCATCGCCGACAACGTAGGTGACAACGTGGGCGACGTCGCG
>CADBQL010000303.1 GCA_902796815.1 uncultured Coriobacteriaceae bacterium
CTCGGCATGTCGCAAGTGAAATGCGAGCTGTATTTCCTCGACCCACCTAACAGAATGACGCACCATTTTGTATATTTATTGCATTACGAAGCATACACCAATGACGAGGGATTGAGGCTCAGCCTTCCCGGAAGAGCTTCTTGGCATTCATATGCTATACCTACCGCAGGCCCTACATGCAAACCGATAACAGGGCTTACAGGCACTACGTCCACGTCTCTCCCGCACATCGGTCCAATCACATCGCGAGCCCACACGCACGCCTCGTCTGAGGATCCAATGTAATGAACGACAACGTTTTTGAGGCCATGCGCCTCGATATCGGACCTGAACTTCTCGGCTATGGTCTCCACGGCCTTCCTGTGCGTACGCACTTTGGCAAATGTCGTGGTTAAACCATCGGAAACGGTAAAAACCGGGCACAGCTTTATGAGAGTACCCAACAAGGCAGCGGCATTTCCGATGCGCCCTCCCGCTTTCAGAAACTTGAGCGATTCGGGTGTAAACAAAAAACGCGACGCGGTAGCTGACTCAACGGCAAGCTTCGCGCAATGATTAAGCGTCCTGCCTGCTGCACGTGCGGCGGCTGCAGCCAAAACCGACCACGCCTCATCGAAACTGTTCGACATCGAATCGACAATCCGAAACCTAAAATTCGCATGACGCGCTGAGACGCTACGGGCAGCGCACAAAGCGCTGTCAAGCGTCCCGGACATACGAGAGCTCATGAATATGCCGATGGCTTCGTCTCCGCGGCGGGCAGCCTGTTCGAACACGTTTTCTAGCTCAACTTGCGAAGGTTGGCTCGACGTTGGTATGTCATCTATCATGTCGTAAATGCCCTCGTAAAAAGCATCGACGTCCATTGTGGCGTCTTCGAACATCTCCTCGCCACGATGCAAATACAACGTCACAACCTCTATGCCGTGCTCTTCGGCAATCTTCGCTGGAATCGAAGCAGTCGAATCGGTTACAATTCGAATCATCAATCTCCTTACGCCAGTAATGCCTCACCATGCAATATACCTCAGCACTCGAGCAAACGAACCCCCATCAGGGCAGTTCGCCGCTGGTGGGTCACTGAAGTCCTCCGATGAGTCGCGCCCCAGGGGCGAAACTCATTGGGAGCGCCCTGCCCGCCGATGAGTCGCGCCCCAGGGGCGAAACTCATCCGAGCTGGACAACGAACCTATTCGAAGCCCTTCATCTTGGCCACGAGCGCGCTGCGACGTTCGAACAATCCCCGTTCGAGCCCTACGGGATACGTATGCGGGTTGAGAAGACGCTTCTGCGTCTCATCGAGCGTGAGCAAGCTCGCCTGAGTGCGCTCGCGCGCCTTCATAGCCGAGCGAAAATCCGGCTCGAGGACGCACTTCCCTGCACGAGCAAGCGGCGCAAGTAGCGTCTCGTAGCGCTTTCCCGCAAGCTTCTTGCGACGCAGGCTGTCGTAAGGATCGACGATGACCTGCGGCTCGTTGATGGATGCGTTCACGTCGTAAATCATATCGCCCGCAATGCGCCCATCATCGAAATAGTAACGACGCACATCGAGCACGCCGGGAGTCGTGAGCTTTTGGATCGACTCACTGATCTTAATATGATCGACCCACGGTTCGTCGTCGCCTTCGCGCGTGGCAGAGAGCTTGTAGACACCGCCGAGCGTCGGCTGGTCGTAGGCGCAGGCAAGCTTCGTGCCAACGCCCCAGCTCATGATTTCGACACCCTCCTGTCGAATCGATCGAATCGTGTACTCGTCCAAATCGTTCGAGAGCACGATGCCACAATCCTCGAGACCCGCATCGTCAAGCATTTTACGCGCCATCTTGGCAAGCCATGTGAGGTCGCCCGAATCGATCCGGATGCCAGTGAGGCGCTCTCCACGCTCGCGCATTTCCAAGCCGACCGTGATCGCGTTTCGCACGCCTTGCTCGACATCGTAGGTGTCGACGAGCAGGACGCAATTTTTCGGAAACGACTCGGCATAAGCTCTGAACGCCGATAGCTCGTCGGGAAACGACATGACCCACGAATGCGCATGCGTCCCAGAAATGGGAATGTCGAACACGCGCCCTGCGAGAACGTTTGAGGTCGACGCGCATCCCCCGACGACTGCCGCACGGCTCGCCCACAGGCCGCCAGCCGCCCCTTGCGCACGACGCAATCCGAACTCGGCTACGGGCGCCTCGGCCGCTTGGCAAACGCGCGCGGCCTTCGTCGCTACGAGCGTCTGAAAATTGACGCAGTTCAGAAGCGGCGTTTCGATGAGCTGGCATTCCAAAATCGGACCGCAAACGCGCACGAGCGGCTCATTGGGGAACACCGCCGTACCCTCGACTACAGCGTCGATATCGACACTGAGCTTGAAATCCGCAAGATACGATAGAAAATCGTCGTGGAACAGCTTGCCGCCGCCTGGCGCTGGAAGCGCTGCAAGATACGCAATATCTTCGTCGGTAAACCCGTATGTCTCAACGAGCTCGGCAAGTTGGTCTAATCCACAAGCGATAGCGTAGCCGCCTTTGAACGGGTAGCTCCGAAAATACATGTGAAAACAAGCCTGCGTCGAGCCCATGCCGTGCTCGAAATATCCTTGCGCCATAGTAATCTGATACAAGTCAGTCAGCGCAGCGTAATCGATATTCATAACGCTTCCCTCTCTATTTCTGTTCGTCGGTATTGGCCTTATGCGAGCGGCGCCGACGCCTGCTCTGCTGCCCCGCTTTGGGCGCATTCGAAGCCTTTGATGGCGACTTGTCTTCAGACGCAGCGCCTTGGGCTTCTTTCGCGTTGCGCGCGTTGCGCAGCGCCGAAGAATTGCGCCCGACTTGCACATTCTTGCGCTGATCGGAATTTGCCTTGCTTTCTTGGGCCTTTGCCCCCGACGAACGGCGCGAACGGCGGCGCGTCGACTTGGCCTCGGGCTCGGCTTGCTTTTGCGACGAGCGCGGCTGCTTGCGCTCGGCATTCTGCCGGGCTGGCTGCTTTTGCGTCCGAGCCTCTCCTTCGGCTGTCACCGTCGTCGAACGGCGTCGACGCGATTTTCGCGCAGTCGAGTTTTCGGGCTTGGCCGCTTCTACGGAACCATCGCCCGAACCGGAACGGCGACGCGAACGCGAACGGGAGGACTTCTGATCTTTTTCCTCATTGACGTGACGCACCTTGCCAGGCTGAGCAAGCTGATCTTCGCCCGTCAGCTGGGCCGAGTACAGACCAAACGACGAATCCATCGCGAACATCGCGGGCTCGTTCGCGCGCTCCCACGCCTCAACGCCTACCGCATTTGGACGTGCGCCTTCCTCAGCGGGCTCCATGTCGGCAAGCGGCACCTTCACAGGCTTTTCGTCGCCAACCTTTATGGAAACAATCTCGCGCGGAACGTCGAGATCTACGACCTTGCCTTCACCGTCTGGCGTCTCGATCTTCGCATTCTTTTTGGGCGCACGCCCGTGAAAGTCTCTATACGCGTCGTACTCATAGCGCAAGCAGCATAACAGCCTGCCACATACACCGGAGATCTTCGCAGGATTGAGCGAAAGGTCCTGTTCTTTTGCCATGCGAATCGAAACCGGGTTGAATTCCCCGCCGAGACGCCGACAGCACAGCTCCTGACCACAATGGCCATAGCCTCCAATCATGCGCGTGGCATCACGCACGCCGATCTGCTTCATATCGATACGCACGCGGAATTCAGAGGCGAGCTTGCGAACCAAATCGCGGAAATCCACGCGCTCTTCCGCTTCGAAATAGAAAACCGCCTTATCGCCATCGAACAGGTACTCAACCGATACGGGATTCATATCGGGAACCGTTTCGGCCGCCATCTGCTTGAATAGCGGCAGAGCATCGGCAGCCATCCGGGCTAGCTCATCGTTTCGGTCTCGATCCTCGTCCGTGGCCAAGCGCTTTACGGGTTTAAGTGGGCTTTTGAGCTTTTTCGCATCATCAGCTTCCATATCGAAGACGCTGCTCGCCATTACGCCGAACTCGTTTCCGCGAGCTGTGCTCACCACAACGTCGTCGCCGACCTTCAAATCCAAATCCCCGGCGTCAAACCACAACGTCTTGGGATTAAACGTCAATCTAACGGGGGCTATGCGTACCATACAAAGCCTCTCCAATCTCAAACAACATGGCATC
>CADBQL010000304.1 GCA_902796815.1 uncultured Coriobacteriaceae bacterium
GCCCCGGGGGCGAAACTCATCGAGAAATGAGTCGATGCCCCAGGGGCGATACTCATCGGGATGAGTCTCGCCCCAGGGGCGAAACTCATTCGGGAACTCTACAGCTCGAGCAATCCATTTGGCAACAAGACGAAGACAGCCTGCTTTTCGACATCGACATCGTGGACTATAGCATCGACGGCGGGAACGAGCACGGTTTGTCCGTTTGGCCGCGTTACTTCGAGGAGAGTCTGCGCGGGATTTTCAATCACGTCGGATACTTTTCCGATGAAACCGTCAACGTCATCGATAACACGCCACCCATCCCAGGTCCCAGGCGCCTCCGAGAACACCGCCTCGTCGACAAGTTCTCGACGGATAAGGCAATGCATACCCACCATCTGGCGAGCCAAGTCGGGCGCATCTACGCCTTCGAACGTCAACTCAGCCTGCATATCGTCAATCGGGCGCACCTCGCCGACTACGACATTTCGCGGAACGTCTATTTGGGGCGGAACAAGCGCAACTTCATCACCTGGTTCGAGCAAAAAGGGAAGGCCCGTCGTAGCACGTACGACGAACCTTCCCTTCGAATTTCTTGTCTTCGCTAAGACTGCGACGTCGATCCAGGTGCGCATCTAATCCAAAATCTCGACTTCGACATGCATGTCGTTACGCGATGCAGCAGCGCGCGCAAGTGTGCGAATCGATTTGATGACACGACCCTGGCGTCCAATAACTTTGCCAGCATCCTCTTCGTTGACACTTACTTCAACGAAAATCGTGTCACCATCCTCGTGCGATGTCACTTCGAGATCATCCTCATAATCAACGAGTGGCCGCACGACGCTCTCGACGAGTCCTGCGATGTTGTTGCTCTGCTCGGTCATAAGATTATGCGTCCTGGCTAGCCTGCTTAATCAGGCGAGCAACCGTGTCGGTCGGCTGAGCGCCGCAACCGAGCCAGTACTCAAGACGATCCTGGTTGAACGAAACAAAGGACGGCTCAACGCAAGGGTTGTAGCGACCAACTTCCTCGATGAAGCGGCCGTCGCGACGGCTACGGGAATCGGCGACGATGATGCGATAGTACGGACGCTTCTTGGCGCCGTGACGTGCAAGGCGAATCTTGACTGCCATGTATATGTACTCCTTTTACTTTCTACAGGCTTTAGAAAACAGCAATACGGTATTTTATTGCGCTCGATGACGTTTGGCAAGATAGTAGTTTTATTTCAACCAAAGCGCCACATGTTGGGGTTTCAATCTTGCGCGAATGGCCCATTCTACCCCGCATCCGAATCGAAAGCATCTGCAGCGACAAGACAGTCATCGGGAAGCGCCACATCATCGCGCGCAAGGCCGGTGTTCGCGAACGCACGCGCTTCAACATTTGTAAGCCCATTAGATACAACAACCGAATTCAAGGACGAACAGCCTTCGAATACGCCTTCCTCAAGATAGGAAACGTTCTGCGCGAGGGTCATCGACATCAAAGACGAGCAATCCTTAAAACACCTCTGCCCTACCCAGCTCAGGCTCTCAGGCAGGCTGACGTCGACGAGCGCCCTGCATTCGAAGAACGCCTCGTTTTCGATTACCTCGAGCCCATCTGGCAATGAATCGAACACGAGACGCCTGCAATCCCGAAACGCGCCGAGCCCTATCTGCTCGATCGTCGAAGGAAACTTAACTGATTCGAGCTCCTCGCAATACGCGAAGCTGGATTCCCCAAGTGATTTCAAACCTTCGGGAAGCTCAATACGCTTAAGCGATCGGCACCGCGCAAATGTACGGGTACCGAGCTCGGTTACGCCTTCGGGGATGTTGATGGACACAAGCCGCCAACACCCTTTAAACGCACCCGCGCCTATCACGCGCACTGTTGACGGTAGCACGACTTCTTTAAGGTTTACGCATAGCGAAAACGCTTCTTCGGCGATTTCCGTCACACCCTCCGGCAACACCACACGATGCACATAGCGATTGTTCGTGAAAGCCCGTTTGCCGATTTTCGTCATACCACCCGGTACGACCACATCCCCATCATGTCCGTCGTACGACTCGAGCGTGATGGTGAAAGGACTGTTTTCTCCGTCTTCCACGCGTCATACCCTTCTATCCGAACCAGCGCTGGGTCTGTCCCCATGCACAAAAAAGAGCACGGGGTCAGGCCCCGCGCTCGTTCTCATTATTCCATCATGTCTTGAATCTTCTTGAGATCGGCCATGCTCATGCCGCCGAAGCCACCCATTCCTCCGAGGCCCATGCGACGGGACTTTCCCTTCTTGGCTTTCTGGCCTTTCTTGCCGCCCTTCTTAGGACGGCCTTTGCGGCCGGGCTTCGCATCCACGTCCCCATACGCAGCCATCATCTTTTTGACTTGTTTGCGCGTCTCGCCGTACTGCTTCAACAACTGGTTAACTGCCGTGACCGTCACGCCAGCGCCGGCGGCGATGCGGGCACGGCGCGCGCCGTTGATGATGTCGGGCTTTTCTCGCTCGGCTTTGGTCATCGAATTGATGATGACTTCCATCTTGTCAAGCGCATGCTCGTCAACTTGTCCCTGCGACATCATCTTATCGCCGCCCGGCAAAGCACTTATGAGCTTTCCAACGCCGCCCATCTTGCGAATCTGGCGGTTCATATCCAAAAAGTCATTGAGGTTCAAATCCATCCGACGCAAACGCTCGGATGCTTCGGCCTCTTCTTCCTCTTGCTGCACTTTGACGGCAGACTCGATGAGGCTGACCACATCGCCCATTCCAAGGATGCGCCGCGCCATGCGATCGGGATGAAAAACTTCGAGTGACGAGGGCTTTTCGCCGGAAGAGATGAACTTGATCGGCTTGCCGGTCGATTCGCGAATCGAAAGCGCACCGCCACCGCGAGCGTCACCGTCCATCTTGGACATGATTACGCCATCGAAATCGACGCGCGCGCTAAACGTCTCCACAACGTTGACGACATCTTGGCCCGTCATCGCGTCGACAACCATCAGGACCTCGTCGGGGTCGACCGCTGCCTTAATGCTTTCGGCTTCGACCATCATTTCTTCGTCGACGTGCAAACGGCCAGCCGTGTCGACAATAGCCACATCACACAGGTTGTCGATGGCGTGCTGGATGCCATCACGCGCAATCTTGACTGGATCGTTGCCATCGGCTCGATAAACCTTGACGCCGATTTCGCCGCCGAGCGTTTGCAGCTGGTCTGCTGCAGCAGGACGATACACGTCACATGCGACGAGCAGTGGATGATGCCCCTCGCCCTTGAGCAGGTAAGCGAGCTTGGCGGCAGCCGTCGTCTTACCCGAGCCCTGCAGGCCAACGAGCATAATAACGTTAGGATGCTTGTTTGGACGCAAGTTTATGTGCGCATCCGTCTCGCCCAGAAGACTCGTGAGCTCGTCGAGTACGACCTTCACGACGTTTTGCGCCGGGGTCAGCGACTCGAGCACGTCAGCTTCCATGCAGCGTGCTGAAGCCTTGGCCACGAAACCCTTGACGACCTTGAAGCTCACGTCAGCCTCAAGAAGCGCCATGCGCACGCGACGCATCGCGACGCGAATGTCGTCTTCGGTCAAACGGCCCTTGCCACGCAAGTCGTCGAATACCTCTTGTAATTGATCTTGCAAGTTATCGAACATGTTCGCTGCTCCTCACGTTATGGAAAGTACTGCGCACCATCAAGACGTCGCACAGGTCTTTCGCTCAAAACCGTCGTTCTTACTGCCCGAAATCTCCCACGAGACCTGCGGCGTACTCATGCGCGTCAAAATCCTTGAGGTCCTCGAGCCCTTCGCCAACGCCAAGTTTGACGATCGGGAGCTTGAGGTAGTGAGCGACGGCCACGGCGATGCCGCCTTTGGCTGTGCCATCGAGCTTCGTTATGATAACGCCGTCCAAATCGAGCGCATTGTTGAACTCGCGTGCTTGTTGAAGGCCGTTTTGGCCAGTAGTCGCATCGATGACGAGCACCAGATGCACAGGAAGATTCGCGCGCTTGCGCACGACTGTGACGACCTTCTCGAGCTCGCGCATAAGGTCGGACGAAGTATGCAGGCGGCCAGCAGTATCAATGAGTACGAGATCCGCCCCGATCTGCTCGCCGCGCTCGATCGTCTCGAAGCACACGCTTGCAGGATCGCTACCCCGCTCGCGTGCGCAAATCTCTACATTGGCGCGCTTCGCCCACACCTCGAGCTGCTCGATAGCCGCCGCGCGGAACGTGTCGGCACAGCCCAATATGACGCTACGTCCATCGTCCTTGGCCTGCTTGGCAATCTTTCCAGTCGTCGTGGTTTTTCCCGATCCGTTAACTCCGACGAACAGCACGATGGCGGGATCTCCACCCAATATCTCCTGTCCACCTTCGACGAACTCAGCTGCGATCTGGTCGTTTAGCGCACGCATCACGTCGTCAGCCGTTCGATAGCCCTTGCGCGTCGCTTCGCCACGCAACCTATCTACGATAGTCGATGCGGAATATCCACCCATATCTGACATGATGAGCACTTCTTCAAGCCCATCCCAAAAATCATCGTCGACTTCGGGGCTGCGGTTGAGCAGCAAATTCATATCCTCGCGAAACGCCTCGCGAGTCCGAGCGAGCCCTTCGGTAAAGCGGCTGAACAAACCCATATGCGCTCCTCCCTATTCCGCATGCTCGAGCGCACGCTCGAGCTTTTGGCTTATGACTTTGGTAACACCGTCAGCGTGCATCGAAACGCCGAAAAGCACGTCCGCCATCTCCATTGTACGACGCTGATGCGTAATCATGATGAGCTGCGTCTCATTACGCAGCGAATCAATATAGCCCGCAAGCCGTCGAAGATTCGTATCGTCAAGCGCCGCTTCGACCTCGTCGAGGATGTAGAACGGCGTGGCTCGCGTCTTGTATACGGCAAAAAGCAGCGCAAGCGCCGTAAGCGACTTCTCTCCACCGCTCATGAGCATCATCTTGGTGAGACGCTTGCCTGCAGGCTGCGCCGTGACCTCGACACCTGTGTTTTCGATATCATCGGGGTCGTCAAACGAAAGATGAGCCGTGCCTCCCGGGAACAGCATCCCAAAGATGTCAGAAAAATTGCTGTTCACTTCCTCAAACGTACGAGCGAAATCGTCTTTCATTCGCGCGTCGATTACCCGAACGATTCGACCGAGCGACTTGCGAGCGGACTCCATGTCGGAAAGCTGTCCAGCCAGGAAATCGTAGCGTTCCTTGAGTTTGGCGTATTCTTCGGCAGCATCCGGATTGACTGCGCCCATGTTTTTGATGCGACGTTCGAGCCTGAACGATTCGTCTTCGGCTATCTGCCTGTCCTCGAGAGCAGGAAGCTCCTGCGCACGATCAAGCGGCATGCCCAAATCGCGCACGATGACGTTTACGGCAGCCTCTACGCGCATTTCGAGTCGCCCCTTGTCAACGCGCACTTGGGCTGCACGCGCGCTCGCAGTATCGTAGGCATCGTGCGCATGCCGGGCTTTGTCACGCGCTTCAGCAACGCCCGCATGAACGCTGTTCGTGCTCGATTCAGACTCGCTCAGCGCTTCATCGAGTACGCGAATCCGCCGACCGAGACGAGTGCTCAAGTCTTTTAGCACGTCGAGCAGACCTTCCGCGCGAACGATGGACGCCTTTTTGACTGCAATCGCTCCGCGAGCATCCATTGCATCCCGTTCGATGGTTTCGACATCTCGCTTGCGGGCGAGCACAAGTCGCTCGACATAGGTCTTACGCTCGGCGAGCTTCGCGGCGGACAGGCGCGCCTCGGTCAGCTGCTCGTCGAGTTCGACCGCGCGCTTTCTAAGAGGCGCGACCTCTTCGTTGCATGAGCGACGTTCCTGAAGCGACTCAGCCCTCGTTCGCTCGAGCTCGTCTATGCGCTCGGCAAGTTCGTCCAGGCTCGGTTGTAGTCCTTCGACTTCCTGCGTTGCCGCCGCCATCTGCTTTTCGGCATGGGCGATATCGCGCATCACTTCCTGAACGCGGCGCGCGGCTCGCTCCTCGTCGGTTCTCGCCGATGCATGGGCGCCCTTGCTATTTGCGAGCTGCTGGCTGAGCTCGAGGCTTTGCGTCTGCATTACGCGATAAGCCTCGTCAGCCGCTTCTGATGCCTTTTCGGCCTCCAACTGCTTAGTGGCAAGCCCTTCGATTTCTACAGCCAGTTCGTCAAGTCGCCGTTCGCGAGCGATAACTCCTTCAAAATGCTCGTCGGCAGCGCCGAGCACGACCACCTTCCCCGATGGCCAGATCAC
>CADBQL010000305.1 GCA_902796815.1 uncultured Coriobacteriaceae bacterium
ACATCGTTGAGTGTCATTGTTCCTCCAGTTTTTTTTATTTTTCAATGCATTGTTGCCTTTAGTTAACTCAATGTTATACATAGGTAACATAAATGTCAACCGAAACGTACAATCCAAATGGACAAATCTGCACGAGTCTTCCATCCGTGTCGGTTCGCGTGCCCCTCAGTGCCTTCCAGTCTAGGCAAATACCGGCATCGACATGCATTTTCCGGCTCTCGCATAGCCTTCAGTTCTGTATTCGGCCATACCTGGTCGCTGCGAATCGACATCGGGCCGCATCCGCGAACGGCGCTACAAACTCCCGAAGAAGCAAACCTGTTATCTCTTATCCCAGAACCTGGGGTACACTAGGTTATAGGACCCTGCAGATTTTGGGGGAGCTGTGAACCAGACGGGATACGATAAAGCCAATGATCGAATGCGCGAGTACTTGCACGGCGTTTTGGACGTGCGACACCGCTTGGGCAAAATTCGCGATCTTGCGCCACTCGCCAGTCTGAAGGGCTACACACTCGAATACTTGCCTCACGACATAATGTCGGGCCTCGTTATTGCCGCGCTGTCGATACCTATTGCAATGGGATATTCCCAGATCGCTGGACTCACCCCCGTCTACGGACTGTACGCCTCGATTGTCCCAGCAATCGTTTTTGCCCTCATCACGAATACAAAATCAATTGTCTTCGGAATGGACAGCGCCGCCGTTGCCGTCACGGGCAGCGTGGTGATGGGCGCGGGCATTACCTTCGGAAGCGAAGCAGCATTCGTGATGATGCCGATGCTCACGGCGCTCACGGCTCTTTTCCTGCTTCTGTTCGCATTTACACGTGCGGGAAAGCTCGTCCACTACGTACCCGAACCGGTGATGAACGGCTTCATTCTGGGTATTTCGATTGTGATAGTCGTGCGTCAGATTCCGATGCTCTTGGGTGTTAATAATATCGATTTCGCGAACATGCTCGACCTCGGACCCTTTTTGGCAAACGTGCATATGCCGACGGTCGCCTTGTGCGTATTCTCGCTGAGCGCCTTGTTCTTCATTGGCAAGTATGCGAGCCAGCTTCCCGGTGCGCTCATCGTACTGGCGTTCGGGATGCTGTTTTCGGTGGCGTTCGGCCTCGAATCGCTTGGGGTCTCGGTGCTCGGCGACATGCCGCAAGGTCTTCCCGATTTTGCGCCACCACAGCTCACGGGACTTGGTGTCCTCTTCATGGTAAGCGGGTCGTTCTCGATTGCCGTGACCGTTGCCATCGAATCCCTTCTAACGCTCAACACGTTTTGCATGCAAGAGGGCGCACGCCCCCATGGCGACCGCGAGCTTGTCTCCTTAGCCTTGGGAAATGCCGCATCATCACTTATCGGTTGCCCTCCATGCAGTGCGAGCCTTTCCCGCACGGCAGCGGCAAAATCTTCAGGCGGCGTAAGCCAGTTGGCAAGCATCGTAAGCGCGCTTACAATCGCGGCGTTCGTGCTCGTGTTATCACCCTTCTTGCGCCACCTCCCGCAACCCGTTCTCGCCTCGATTGTGGTCCATGCGATGTTTCAAGTAGTGGACTTCGGAACGATACGCCGTTATGCAAAAAACGTGCGCATCGAGCTCGGCGTCCTCGTGTTGGTGGCTTGTACGGTCGTCGTGCTTGGCGCGATTGCGGGGGTAGCGGTCGGCATCGTAGTTTCGCTCATCACGCAGTATTACCGCAAGCGCACGACGGGAAACGAGAAGCTCCTCGGGTTCGATTCTGACACGTCGGACGCTCATGTTGTGATTCCCGAAAACGTACAGGTCTACTATTTACACGGGTTTTTGTCCTTCGCCAACATCGACCGTGAGCTCAAAAGCGTGCGCGAGCGCTTGACCGACGATATCGACACCGTAATCTTCGAGATATCGGACGTCGCAAGCATAGATGCGACGGCGACCGAAGTCTTGCGGCGGTTTATGTCATCCTTGCGCGACCAGGGCATTCTGGTGCGCATCGTGCGCAGCCTCTCACTCGCGAACGACCACTACACCCGATACGAGCTGCGTCGTCTCATCAAGCGCGTAAACGCCTATCCAAGCGTAAAATCCGCTATCGAAGACGTAAATCGCATGAAAAGAAAGCAGTTGATAGATATGCCCGTCGATTCCCTGCCAAAGCGGAATGCTCGATAGGGGAGCAACGTATATCGTCTTTCTGATTCCTCATGCAAAGGAGTATCAGGTCTCCTTACGCCAATCGCACTTTGTATTCGGCGGCCCTCCCGATGCGCGTTGATCACCAGAGGTTTTTGCCAGTTCGCATCACGCGCTCGTCACCCCACCCGATTCGCGCCACTCACTCGGTATACTGCCTTTTTCGTTATGGAATGCGATAGAAAACTTCGATGGGTTAGCATAGCCGAGAGCAGAAGCGATTTCGGCAATCGTCAGGCTCGTCTCACGCAGAAGGACACATGATCGCTCGATTCGATGGGCGCGGTACCATTGGTAAACAGGGATTCCCATCACCTTTCTGAATGTCTGCTTGAGCTGAGTGGGAGAGACGCCGCATTCTTGCGCTATTTGAACGATCGTGAGCGGCTTCTGCACGTGGGAGGACATGGTTTCGATTGCTTGTCGTACAAGTGCCGCCTGTGCCTGAGAAGCCTCGGATG
>CADBQL010000306.1 GCA_902796815.1 uncultured Coriobacteriaceae bacterium
CATCTACCTGGAGATCGTGCGCATCATGCCGCAGCTGGTGTTGATGTTCATCGTGTTCTTCGGGGCCCCGCGCGTGTGGGGCATCAACATCTCGGCCGAGGTCTCCAGCATCATCGTGTTCAGCTTCTGGGGCGTGGGGGAGATGGGCGACCTTGTGCGCGGGTCGCTCGAAAGCATTCCCAAGCACCAGTACGAAAGCGCGGCGGCACTCGGCATGACGCGTGGACAGGTGTACTACCATATCGTGATTCCGCAAGCCGTGCGTCGGCTCATCCCTATGTCGATTAACCTGGTCACGCGTATGATCAAAACGACGAGCCTCATCTTGATGATTGGCGTGGTCGAGGTCATGAAAGTCGGGCAGCAGATCATAGAGGCCAACCGCATGGCCTCGCCGAACGCCGTGTTCGGCATCTACGGTACGATTCTGCTGCTGTACTTCTTGGTGTGCTGGCCAATTAGCATGTTGGCCCGCCACCTGGAGAAGAAGTGGAGCGCTTAGGGGATGAGTTGTGCCTATCGATGAGTTTTGCCCCAGGGGCATGACTCATCGGGCGAAATGAGCGTGGGGCCTGGCGCTCCGCTCATAAAGCGATTGGAGCAGAAGCTATGGCAAATGAAGGTGTGCTGCGCATCGAGAAGCTGCGCAAGGCATTTGGTGACAACGTGGTAATTGATGGACTTGACCTGGTCGTGCAGCCAGGTGAGGTCGTCGTGGTCATCGGACCTTCGGGCTGTGGCAAGTCGACGCTTCTTCGCTGCATAAATGGCCTTGAGGAGATCCAGGGCGGGCGCATTATGCTCGACGACGATGAAGTCGACGGTCGTTCGAAAAACATCGCGCAGATTCGCCAGCGGCTTGGCATGGTGTTTCAGAGCTACGATCTTTTCCCGCACAAGACTATTATCGAAAACGTCACCCTTTCGCCCATTATCGTGCAGAAGCGTCCCAAAGCCGAAGTCATAGCCGAAGGCGAGGCGCTGCTCGAGCGCGTAGGGCTGCTCGATAAGCGCGATGATTACCCACGCCAGCTTTCGGGCGGCCAAAAGCAGCGCGTGGCTATCGCGCGAGCCTTGGCCATGAAGCCCGAAATCATGTTGCTCGACGAGATCACAGCTGCTCTTGACCCCGAAATGGTCCATGAGGTGCTCGATGTCATCCTCGACTTGGCTCGCGAAGGTAAGACGATGATCATCGTCACGCACGAGATGAGCTTCGCCCGCGCTGTGGCCGACCGCGTCATCTTCCTGGAAGGCGGTCATATTGTCGAAGAGGGCATACCCGAGCAGTTTTTCACCGAGCCCAAGACCGACCGAGCCCGAGCGTTTCTGCGTACGTTCGAGTTTGACGCCGTCCGCTCGCATGTGGCCGAGTGATCCTCGCCCCAGAAATGAGTTTCGCCCCAGGGGCATGACTCATCGACGTGCTCGAATTAGCTTCGCCGAGCTAGCTTTCATTTCCGCTGTATTTTGCGATGAGCTCGCGACGGTTTGTGCAGCCCGTCTTCTTGAACAGGTTGTGAACATGGTACTTGACCGTGCCCTCAGTAATAAAAAGCGTACTTGCCACCTCGGCATTCGTGCGTTCGGCAAGTACGAGGCGTAGCACCTCGCGTTCCCGGACGGAGATTCCGTATGTGGCCGCGAATTCCTCGAAGCGTTCCTGCTCGGTTTTGGGCGCAGCGATCTGAGCGGGGTAAAGCCGAACGAGTAGGTGGTAGAATGCGATGATTGTTGCGGCGAAGAGCACAGTGGCCACAGCAACCAGCGCGATAAGGGTTGAGCCCAGGGAGAGCCACAGTGCAGTTCCCAAAGCATCGCCGATGCGTCCGAATAACAGACCGAACCCGGTAAGGTGTTCGCATTCGGTATCTTCGGCTAGGTCACTGAACAGCACGATTCGGTATACCGAGAAGAAACCGAAAAACAGATAGTCGGCTGCCCAGAGAATCGTTGCGGGGATGGGTTCGCTGGCAAGTGCGATGAATCCGAACGGTAGCACGAGTGCGGCGATGCAGCAAAGCGCAGCATGTTTTCGGTTCGCGTCGGCGATGAGGCCGGCGATGATCAAACCTGCCGCATAGAACAGGCGCGATGATTCCAGACTCACCCCTTGCATTAGGTCGGCGGAGGGAAAACCGAAGCCTACGTTTTTCACCAAGCTCATCAGTACTACGGTTATGCAGGCAAGCGAAACGATGCCGACGATCGGTTGGGTTGCGGAGCCTTTGAAAAGAGGTGAATGAGCATCTATGGCGTTGCGCCCGGTGTTGGCGCTCGTGCGGTCCTCTTCTGCAGGCGGTTGGGCAAAGACGTTGTCGGATATTTTTGGGCGCGAAGATCCGGAAGTTGCCCCCATCGAATCGAGCGGCTTTTCCGCAGGCGCCATAAAAGCGTTTTGGGAAACAACGACGAGCAAGATTGCCGCGATTGATAGTACTGCGCATGCGATAATAGATTGCGTTGCGTTGAGGGGACTTCCTCCTTGCAGCTGTGAAAACGCCCAGGTGAGGGCTATTGAGCAGGCATATCCGCCGCCAAATGCAAGACCGCGACGATTTCGCGGCGCCCACTGCGCCAACCGTTGCAGGTAAAACGCACACACGAGACCAGATAGGAAATTCATGCAGAACCCCAAGGCAATGAGGTCTTCCAAGGTATTGGCGAGCACCGTGACTATGATGCTGGCGAAATGAATGGCGATGGCGGCGATGAACGGAATCCGATCACCTAATCGAGGACGCCAATGTATGAGTGCGCACATAACTCCGATGCCGAGGGCTTGAAACGAGTAGCCACCCACCATCGTTATGCCGTCCGCTGACACCGATGGGTGTTCCATAAGGCGGTACAGCCATGCAAGGTAGCTCGTTGAGGACAACGTGAAGCAGACGAAGACGAGCGCCAAGGCAAAAACGGCACCTGAAAGACCGTCACGTCCCGCGGTGCGAGGGTGCTCTCCCAAGCGTGGAATCACCCTATCTGTCATCTTCGCCTTCCTTTCGTGACTGTCCGAAAACGAGACAGGGGACATGCGCGCTTCTTTCTGCTTTTTCAAATCTGGGGATAGAGCCCTTTTTATCTCTCGGACGATCACTTTTTTAGGGAAAGTATACCTGAAGCATGGTTGAGAGCCGACTTCCAGAGACGATTTGTTTTTCCAGAATCACCGGCTGCGCACCCACCGGATGCCCCGCTTCGGTTATGAGTCACTCCCCTGGGGCACGAC
>CADBQL010000307.1 GCA_902796815.1 uncultured Coriobacteriaceae bacterium
GCGATCTGGGGCGTAAGGAGTGACTCTCCCACGCGATGCGCTCTGCGCCTGCGGGCATAGCCGCTTTTTATGCGCGCGGTCGAAAGGAGGGCGCTCGAAAGGCCCGAGGAGGGGGGCTGGTCGCCCGACCCGAGGGCGATATCTTTTTTACGGCAATGGTTTAGCGTATCGACTCGTATTGTACGGTTATGCGCTTCAATTTCGGGTATCATAGCGTAAGGTTCAAAAACGTACATGCGAGGAGGATCCGAACATGGCAGGAGACTACAAGTATAAGCGCGTCTTACTCAAGCTCTCTGGCGAAGCCCTTGCAGGCGATCTCGGGTATGGTATCGATCCGCGAGTTGTGGACGATCTTGCGGAGCAGATCGTCGAGGTGGTTCGCGACGGAGTTCAAGTAGCCATCGTCGTGGGCGGCGGTAACATTTTCCGCGGTTTGGCTGGTTCTGCCGAAGGCATGGATCGCGCTCAAGCCGACTATATCGGCATGCTCGCCACGGTTATGAACTCGCTTGCGTTGCAAGACGCCTTCGAGCGCCATGGCATGACGAGTCGCGTGCAATCGGCTATCAGCATGCTACAGGTCTCCGAGCCTTATATCCGACGTCGTGCCGAGCGTCATCTGGAGAAGGGCCGTGTAGTCATTCTGGCTGCTGGCACTGGCAATCCCTATTTCACAACGGACACGACTGCGGCCCTGCGCGCGTGCGAGCTCAATGTGGATGTGCTCATGAAGGCGACGAAAGTGGATGGCGTTTACGACAGCGATCCCAAGCAAAACCCTGATGCGAAGAAGTTCGAGCGCATCAGCTATCTGGAAGTCCTGAATCGCGGACTTCATGTCATGGACGCTACGGCAACCTCGCTTTGCATGGACAACAATATGCCCATGATCGTGTTCGACTTGACGGTCCGCGGCAACATCGCTCGGGCTCTTAAGGGTGAAAACGTCGGAACGACGGTTGAGTAAGATGATTTGAGGTTCAGAAACCAACAAGCTGGAATGTTGGGGGCATCCCCTAGCGGTTGGATGATGATGTATAGCAGCATAAGTGGTTTTTGGCAGTTTCGAGGGATGGGATGAGGCGCGACAACTGCGGTGACGATGCCGGGTTTTCGCGAGAAAATGTGCCGTCAACAATGGCGACAGAATGGAGAGAGCGATGGATATCGACGAGATTATGATGAATGCCGAAGAGCATATGGAAAATGCGCTCAATGCGTTGCACGGAGCTTTTGGGGCCGTGCGCACAGGTCGCGCGAGCGGTAAGGTGCTCGACCGCATCAAGGTTGACTACTACGGTGCGATGACGCCGATTAACCAGCTGGCAGGCGTCAAGGCGCCCGATGCTCATTTGCTGGTCATCGAGCCGTGGGATAAAAGCTCTCTTAAGGCTATTGAGCGTGCCATCATGGAAAGCGATCTGGGCGTTACGCCCTCAAACGACGGCATGGTCATCCGCCTTCCGTTCCCGGAGCTCACCGAGGAGCGTCGTCGCGAACTCGTCAAGCTTTGCAAGGGTTATGCTGAGGATGCGCGCGTATCGGTGCGCAATGCCCGCCGTGATGCCAACACCCATCTCGCCAAGGCCGAGAAAGACAGCGAAATCACCGAGGACGACAAGAGCCGCGGCGAAAAGGACATCCAGAAGCTCACCGACAAGTACATCGCCAAGATCGACGACGCTTTCAAGGCCAAGGAAGCCGAGGTAATGGAAATCTAAAAACTCGAAGATTGGGCTGATGGCCAAAGTTCCATATGCGATGCGACGGCTGTCTAGCTGGTCTATGAGCTTTGCCTCTTATGAGTTTTGCCCCAGGGGCGAAACTCATCGTGGGGGATTGTGCGCGCGAGTCGTGTCCTTAGGGCATCTTCACGTAAGATTAGGGAAGAAATGTTCGCTAAGCCTGTGACAGAGATATACCCGAACCCGCCTGCCGGGCTTGATCCGCTTGAGCTCGACGAAGCGCGGGTGCCTGCGCATGTGGCCGTCATTATGGACGGAAACGGCCGTTGGGCCAAGAAGCGTGCGCTCAATCGACTTCGCGGACATAAGGCGGGTATCGAGGCGGTGCGCGAGACAATCCGCGCCGCATCCGATTCGGGGGTTCGGTATCTGACGATTTATTCGTTTTCAACCGAAAACTGGCGCAGGCCAAACGACGAGGTCGAAGGCCTCATGCAGCTTTTCGCCAAGACGATGCTGGCTGAAGTTGACGGCTTGCACGAAGAGCACGTGCGCGTCAAGACCATCGGCGACTTGTCACGGCTTCCTGCCGATACACGTGAAGCGTTCGAGCAAGCTTGGGAAAAAACAAAGGGAAACACTGGAATGACATTGCTCGTTGCCGTGAATTACGGTTCGCGCGAGGAGATCTTGCATGCGGCGAAAGCTCTCATGGCCTATGCGGTCAGTGAGGCCGAGCGTACGGGTGAAGTGCCCGAGCCAACAAGCGAGCTTTTTGAGCGCGGTTTGTATACAGCGGGCGTTCCCGATCCTGAGCTGCTCATTCGCACGTCAGGGGAATTGCGCGTTTCCAATTTCTTGCTATGGCAGCTTGCCTACACCGAGTTTTACTGTACCGACGTGTTATGGCCGGATTTTGATCGTTACGAGTTTTTGCGTGCGCTGCTCGCGTACCAAGGACGTGAACGGCGTTTTGGGGCGGTGTAGCGAATGGTCCAGCAAAGGCGCGACGATATCGAAAACGAGATTCCCCGGTATTGGGAAGACGTACAGGAGCACGAAGGCGTATGGGATGGCGATGGCTGGAGCGTGCCGCCCATGGCCGAGAATGACATAATGCCAGACGAGGCGTTTTATGCTAAGCGCGCAGAATCTGGTTTAGATTCTGCAGGTACTGCTTCCGACTGGGCTGACCCGGAAGCGTCAGCGCCCGATGCGCGCGAACGTTTGCGTCGCAGGCTCGGAAAAGCCGAGGAGGCGCACGTATCTCCCGCTCCCAAACGAACGACGCGCACCGGAGAGCCAAAGCCCGATTCGGGCATGCGTGCTCAGCGGGTCAAGGAGAAGGCGTACGAAAAGACTCCTGATCGATTCAAGAATCCGAGCGATTTGCAGGTACGCCTGCGTACGGGCATCATTTACATAGCGCTCAACATCGCGTGCGTGTTGGCGAGCAATGTGTCTACGATGATAATCCTTGCCATAACGGCGGCCGTGTGTGCAGGCGAGTTCTACTACATGCTACGAGCCGACGCCAAGATGCCTAACGAGTTCATAGGCATTATCGCTGCGGCGGCTTATCCGGTGGCTATGTTTTTCTTCGGACTGAACGGCCTTATTCTCGTAACGGCGGTTCTCATGCTCGCCGTGACGGTGTGGTACGTGTATTGGTTGCGCGCTCGTGTCGGCGATGTCGGCGTTTGCGTGTTCGGCGCGATGTACACGGGCATGCAGCTTTCGGGGCTGCTCCTCATACGGATGTCGATTGACGGTATTTGGGGCGGCGTTGTCGTGCTTGTCATTTTCGCGAGCATCTGGTTCAACGATGCGGGCGCGTACGTGTTTGGATCGAAATTCGGAAAGCACAAGCTCGCACCGCGCACGTCTCCCAAGAAAAGCTGGGAGGGTTTTTTGGCCGGTTTGGTCGTTTCGATGGCGATCTGGTGCATCATGATGGCGATTCCCGGGGTCGACATCGCGCTCTGGCAATGCCTGCTGTTCGGTTTGATCTGCGGCTTGACGAGCGTTCTCGGCGATTTATGCGAGAGTCGCGTAAAGCGTTCCGTCGGATTCAAGGATTCGGGCACTATCATGCCTGGGCATGGCGGTTTGTTCGACCGATGCGACTCCCTCATGCCCACGGCCGTTGCCGCTGCGGTGCTCCTCTTCGGTTTCGGCTGCCTCCCCCTACCGTTCTAATCTAAAAACATGTTGTGTGCATAAATGAGTTTTGCCCCAGGGGCGCGACTCATGCCGAAATGAGTTTTGCCCCAGGGGCGTGACTCATCCTAGAGTGCGGCTCATTGTACAATGGGCGTTGGTTGGCTTCAGATGGGAGGTTCGCATGGTTCGTCGCATAGCGGTGCTAGGCTCTACGGGCTCGATTGGCACCCAAACGCTCGACGTGGTGCGCAGGCATCCGGAAAAACTCGAGGTGGTAGCGCTTGCCGCAGGGCGTCGCGTGCGCGAGGTTTTCGCTCAAGTAGAAGAATTTAATGTGCGTGCAGTGGCCTTGGGAATGGCGGCCGATGATTTTGCCGCGGCGGGCGCGGATGCGCCAGAGGGCGTCGAGCTCGGTTTTGGATCGCAGGCGGTTGCCGACCTGGTGAAGCTTCCCGAAGTCGATGTGGTTGTCAACGCGCTCGTCGGCGCAGCTGGCCTTGTCGCGAGCTACGAGACGCTGCGTGCGGGAAAAGTGCTTGCGCTTGCGAACAAAGAATCACTTGTCGTAGGCGGGGATTTGATTATGCCGCTCGCCGCGCGGGTTGACGCTGCCCGTCGCGCAGCTGGTGAAGCGCCGGCTCATGGCCCAGCCGGCGCGCTTATGCCAATCGATTCGGAGCATGGAGCAATCTACCAATGTCTCATCGGCGAGGATTCCCGCGAGGTTGCGCGTTTATGGGTTACAGCCTCCGGAGGTCCTTTCCGGGGAAAGAAACGCGCTGATTTGCGTGGCATCACAGCTGAGCAAGCACTCGCACATCCCACATGGAACATGGGACCAAAAATCACGATTGACTCTTCGACTCTAATGAACAAGGGTCTCGAGGTCATAGAGGCGCACCATCTCTTTGCCATGGATTACGATCAAATTAGCGTCGTCGTTCAGCCTCAGAGCGCGATTCATTCGATGGTGGAGTTTTCGGACGGATCGGTCAAAGCGCACCTGGGCACAACCGACATGCGCATTCCCATACAATATGCTTTGAGCTATCCCGAACGCTGGGACGCACCCGTCGCTCCGCTCGACTTCACGCAGCTTGGAAGGCTTGAGTTTGCTGCACCCGATACCGAGACGTTCCGCTGCCTGGCGCTTGCGCGCGCCGCCGGCGAGCAAGGTGGGACGCTGCCATGTGCGATGAACGCCGCTAATGAGGTTGCTGTAGCGGCGTTTTTGGCTGGAGAGGGCACCTACCTCGGCATTGCCGAATGCGTGGAGGCGGTCATGGATGCCTGCGATGTTCAGGCTGTCGAGTCAATCGAACAGTTGCTTGCTGTCGATGCCTGGGCGCGAAATGCCGCGCGTGAACGCATCAGGTAGAAAACCGGCTCTGCCGCGATTCCGACCAATGCGCAAGGTGGTTTTTGGTGGTGCGTTTGATGTGGCGCTTTGGCAACCGCTCGGTGACGGGCAGGTATTGCCCGTATAATGGCCACTATGGATATCTTACTTACAATTCTTGCAGCTACGATCGTGCTGGGCTTCTTGGTCTTCATTCACGAAGGCGGGCATTTCGTGGCGGCGCGTGCGTTCGGCGTGCGCGTTTCGGAGTTCATGATCGGTTTGCCCGGTCCCCATGTGGGCGTTCAGCGCGGCGAGACGACTTTCGGTGTCACGGCGATTCCGCTCGGTGGTTACGCACGTGTATGCGGTATGGAGCCCGGCGAGATGTCTCCGTATCTCCAAGCGGCTATGACCAGCGTGTACGCGCGCGGAACGGCGCTTATGGAAGATGTTGCGCACGATTGTGGCTGCACGGATGATGAAGCGTACGAGGCGCTCGAAGAACTCGTCGAGTGGGGCACGGTGCTCGGCCCCAAAAAGACCGATGAGTACAACGTGTATCGCGTTCCTAACCGCAAGCCAACGGCGCTGCAGGTAAGACGTGCGCAAAAAGGTCGCTCCAAACGCTTGTTGCCGCAAACGCTTGAGGAGGGAAAGCCTTATCCGCTTTCCAATCCTGCTCAAGCGTTTGAAGATGAGTATCGCCAGCAGTATCGCTCGCTTCCCACTTGGCGTCGCATGGTCATCCTCCTTGCAGGGCCCGGCATCAACCTCATCTTCGCGATGCTTGCGTTCGTCCTCATCTACTCGGTTCTCGGCTTCGATTACCAGAACACGCAGACGGGTGAGGTATCGCACATCGTGATTTCTCCACTGCAGGCTATTCAGGCTGGTTTTGGTTATATCGCCATGGTTATCCAGGCGGTTGCGGGCTTGTTTAATCCGCAGACCGCTGCCGAAACGGTTTCGAACTCGACGTCGGTCGTCGGCATCGCGGTTATGTCGAAATCGGCATTCGAGGCCGGGCTGACCAGCGTGCTTTCGTTCACTGCCATGCTTTCGGTGTCGCTTGGCATCATGAATCTGCTGCCCATTCCGCCACTCGATGGTGGACGCTTCGTTATTGAAGCGTACCAGCGCATTCGTCGCAAGGTTGTTGGTGTGCGCGCCATGAACTACCTTTCGTTTGCTGGCATGGCTTTGTTCATGTTGTTTTTCATCGTCATGATGAACCAGGATATCCAGCGTTTCATTTTTGGTAACTGGTAGACGGTCGGAGTCGCGCGGTTCGCCTTTCTGACGAGATAATCGAGGAGAAAACATGTTGCCAAATCAGAAGACAAACCAAGTCATGGTGGGAAACGTTCCCCTCGGCGGTGGTGCTCCGGTCGCGGTTCAGTCCATGCTCAATGCGCGTGCCGACGATGTAGATGCCAACCTGCGCCAGATCGATGCGCTCGCCCAGGCGGGTTGCGAAATCGTGCGCATAGCCATCCCTCGACGCGACTGCCTGGACTCCTTCGAGGGCGTATGCCGTCAATCGCCCCTTCCGGTTGTCGCTGACATTCATTTCGACCCCCAAATTGCGATTCAGGCAGCCAAGCGAGGCGCGGCCAAGCTCCGCATAAACCCGGGCAACATCGGCGGGCTCGATGCGACGGTGCCGGTGCTCGACGCGGCGCGCGAAGCTGGCATTCCCATTCGCATCGGCGTGAATGCGGGCTCGCTTGATCAGGCGCTTGCTGCGCGCGAGGACTTAACCTTACCGCAGAAACTCGCCGAGTCCGCCGCCCAGTACGCTCGTTTCTGCGAGGAATGCGGTTTCACGGATTTGGTTGTTTCGGCCAAGGCGCATGACGTTATGACGACGGTGCGCACGTATCGTCAGCTCGCATGCGATTTGCCCCATATTCCTTTGCACATTGGCATCACGGAGGCAGGCACGCAGTTCCAGGGCATCATTAAGTCTGCAAGTGGTCTGGGCATTTTGCTCGAGGAGGGCATTGGCGATACGTTGCGCATCTCCTTGACCGACGACCCTGTGAACGAGGTACGTGCCTGCTGGACGCTGCTTGCAGCGCTCGACCTGCGTCGCCGCGGTCCCGAAATCATAAGCTGTCCCACATGCGGGCGCTGCCAAGTGAATCTTATCGAGTTAGCAGGTCAGGTGGAAGAGCGCTTGCGCGAGGTCACAGCGCCAGTCAAGGTTGCCGTTATGGGCTGCGTCGTCAACGGCCCGGGTGAAGCGCGCGATGCCGACATTGGCGTGGCGTGCGGCAGTGGCTCGGGCATTGTTTTCGTCAAAGGCCAAACGATTCGCAAAGTTGCCGAGGACGAAATCGTTGACACTCTGATGCAGGAGCTCGACAAGCTGGGATAGAACGGCGAGGTGCTCTTTGGCATATTGTCGTCCATTAGCGGTCGCGTGCGGTAGCTACCAGGTTACTATTCATAGGGGTCCGCACGTTCCGCAAAACCCCAGGTGAGAGCGCACGTCGGCTTGTCCTCGTAATTCTAGAATGATTAAGTTTGTGTCTGCGGAATCGCCGATGACGCGCCCTCACCTGGGGTTTTGCTTCGGAATCCCGCTGACACAGCGAACTGTAACGCTACCAGCTCATCAATGCAACTTTACCTTGGTTTTCTCTTGCGTAATACAAACATATGTTCTAAAATGATGCCCATGAAACAGGAGCGCATCATATTGGGCATCGATCCGGGGCTTGCGAACACCGGCTGGGGCGTTATTGAACAGCGAGGTGCACGCTTGTCGTGCTTGGCATACGGATGCGTGGCGACGCCGGCGAGCATGGAGCTTTCGCGACGTCTGGCAAAGATTCACGAGCAGATTGGGGCCGTGATTGAGCGCTTTGGCCCGACGTGCGTCGGAATCGAGACCGTTTGGTTCGGTCAGAACATCACGGCTGCGTTCGCTACGGGGCAGGCGCGCGGTGCGGCGCTTGTGGCATGCGCGAACGCAGGGCTCGAAGTGGGCGAGTTCAGCCCAAAGCAGATAAAGCTTGCCGTCGTGGGCGCTGGCGGGGCAGAGAAGACGCAGGTGCAGTATATGGTAAGGCAGCTGCTCTCACTCGACCGTGAGCCCAAACCGGATCATGCAGCCGATGCTCTTGCGGCAGCCATATGCTATACAACCCATCAGGGGCTTGAGGGAAGGAACGAGGTTACGTCTTGAACGCGTTTGTGCTGAAGGCGCATCGCTGGTCGCAACGTGCCACCCGCTTGAGGTTTTGGGGGTTTCGGATAAGGAACGAGGGTATTTCATGATTGCTTTTTTGGATGGTGTGCTGGCTGGCAAGACGTTGAACAGCGCTTTCATTAACGTATCGGGCGTTGGATTCGAGGTGGGCATGTCCGCTTCGAGCCTTTCGAAGCTTCCTTCCGAAGGCGAGCGGGCGCTCGTGTACACGTTCCTGCAGGTTCGCGACGATGGTATGGCGCTATACGGGTTCACAACGCCAGACGAAAAGGCCCTGTTCGAAAAGCTTATCACGGTGAGCGGCGTTGGCCCGAAGGTCGCGCTTGCAGCCTTGTCCTCTTATGACCCCGGAAAGCTTGCCGATCTGATAGCAGCTCAGGACGTTGCTGCCGTGCAGCGCATACCTGGCATTGGGAAAAAGACCGCATCGCGCATCATACTGGAGCTCAAGGGCTCGCTCGAGCAAGGCCTCGGCGGCTTGTTCGCTCAGGAAGAGAAGGCGATTGCCAAGGAGCTCGAAGGCGCGAGTGAGGCTTTGCTCTCGATGGGATTCACAACTGCCGAAATCGATTTGGCCTTGAAGGGCGCTCCGGAGGGCGCGACCGAAGGCGCCTTGCTACAATACGCTTTGAAGAAACTGGGATCGTAGCCGAGGTGGGCCTATGGCATCTGGGATAGAAATCGAGGGCATCGTGTTCGATGCGGCAACACAACCAGGCGCGAGGTCACATGGTGAGGAGGATCGCGGTCACATGCGCACGATGTCAGCCGAGCTCCAGGAAGACGACCTGGCAATCGATCGCAGCCTGCGCCCCAAATACCTCAAGGACTACTTGGGGCAGGAGAAAGTCAAGGAATCGCTTGCCATAATGATCCAGGCAGCTCAGGCGCGCGGTGAATCAGCCGACCACATCCTGTTCTCAGGCCCTCCCGGCTTGGGAAAGACCACGCTCGCGACGGTTGTGGCTAATGAGATGCACTCCAACATCAAGACTACAAGCGGCCCCGCTATCGAGCGGACCGGAGATTTGGCTGCCATACTCACGAACCTCGAAGAGGGCGACGTGCTCTTCATCGACGAGATTCACCGCATGAACCGCATGGTCGAGGAGGTGCTGTATCCCGCTCTCGAGGACTTTGCGCTCGATATTGTGGTGGGGAAGGGACCGGCTGCACGATCCATCAGGCTCGATTTGCCGCATTTCACGCTCATTGGGGCGACGACGCGTACGGGCTTGCTCACTGGACCGCTGCGTGATCGCTTTGGCATCGCGTTTAGATTGCAGTACTACTCGCCAGAAGAATTGTCGCTCATCGTGCAGCGTTCGGCAGCGATTTTGGATGTGCGCATCGTCGAAGATGGCGCCTTGGAAATCGCCCGAAGGAGCAGAGGAACGCCGCGATTGGCAAATCGCTTGCTCAAGCGCGTACGGGATTGGGCTCAAGTACGTGGCGACGGCGTCATTACCGAGGATGTGGCGGCGCAGGCGTTGAGCTTTTTCGAGGTAGACTCGCTTGGTCTCGATGCCATGGATAACCGCATTCTCGAAATGCTGACCGTGCAATTTGCGGGCCGTCCTGTCGGGCTGACGACGCTTGCGAGCGCCCTGTCGGAAGAAACTGACACGCTCGAGGACGTCTACGAGCCGTTTCTCATGCAGCAGGGGTTGATTATTCGCACGCCGAAGGGGCGACAGGCGACGGCGCGCGCTTACGAGCATCTCGGTCTTGTTCCGCCCGATGGACTATAAGATAGGTTGCTTTTTCTCGTGAAGATGTTACGCTGCTGGCGTTTTGCCCCAGCAGGAATGGAGAAAAACATGTTTGAGCAAGATTACCTTATGCGTCAGCTGCTTCTGTTTTTTAAGGCGATTGTGCGATCGCAAGAAGTCAAGAAGGAAGATGACAATCCGCAGGAAGCTGCGGACATGCTCGAAGATGCCATAGGCAGCGCAACCGAGATGGATGGCGTGGCGCTCCTGTCGCTTTCGCCCGAATCCATTGCCCAGGTAATACGAGTAACCGGCATCGACCCGAACGTCGTCCAATTCGTCGCGCGGAGTATTCTGCTCGAATCAGTGTACCTTGACGAAGCGGGCGATCGAGGGCTTTCGGAGGTGCGTGCCGCGCAGGCGCACGCCATTGCGGCGGAATTCGGGTTTGAGCTTCCCGATGACCCCTCGGATTTCGAGGCTATTACCGAAGGGCTTGAGCAGGCTGCCTTGGCGGGTGGTTTCGAGGAGGATTACGCGCCTGAAGATGCTCTCGATGCTTTTGGCCTGCTCGATTCGATTGACAGCTTAGGCAATGATTGGTATCTCAAACAGTAATATATTCTAAGATGCAGGAAATAGCTGCGCTGCTCAACTCGCTGTCGTCTGGCTGCTGTTGGCATTTGCCTGGTCATACTGGAACGTCAATGCAAGTTTCGCATTGGCGCGTACATGCAATCAAGGCTGTTTCATATGCATAAGAATTAGTGTCGGGAACGGTTCTGTAA
>CADBQL010000308.1 GCA_902796815.1 uncultured Coriobacteriaceae bacterium
AGGCCATGCCGCGTTCGAAAAGATTCCGATAGACGGATCGTCGAAGATGCCCGATGCGCATATGGACGCCATCGCACCGTTCGACTTTTCGGTGATGCACGCGTTTTCGACTGCTTATGCGGCGGGCTATCTCATGGAGGTGGCGGATGAAAGTGCCGAGGCTTGTCGGCCCCGTGCGGAGAAGCTTGCCAAAACCTCGTTCGAGCAGGATATGGAAAACGACGTGATCGACCAGCCTTCCATTGACGGCATCTCGGAAGTGGTTGCGAGCGAAACGCATGTGGAAACGGTCCGCACTCAATCGTGCGTCCTGCCCGTCTGGCTCATGCACTGCACATGGGGTGCCGAGCACATGCTGTTTGCCGTGAACGGCGAAACCGGGAAATGCGTAGGCGACCTCCCCATCAGCAGCGCTCGTCGTCGCGCTACCGTGTTCGGGCTTGCGACGCTTATGGCCCTCGTCGTGTTCTGGGTGCTCGGCGCTATGACCGATGGATGGCGCGATGCCGATGGCCTGGGCTATCTCTTCGGCTTGGGGATAGCCGTCGTGGCGCTCGTTCCCATGGCCGTGGATTCCCACTTCAAGAAGCAGATGAAAACCGCCGTCGAGAATACCGATGCAGGCATGAGCTACGATTGCCAAGGCCTCGTGTTCACCGAGCGATGGCAGACCGAGGAGCATTACGAGCTCGAGTCGCAGGTGCGGGAGAAACTGAAGGAGCCGAGTGGGTCGAGGGTAGGCGACTTAACTCGGTAGGGTCAGATAAAACCTGGCCGTGGAGCAACTCGTAGCGACAGCTATTGCAACGTGTAGGCAACCATCTCGTTGAGGGGCCAGCGCCTTCGATGGGGTAGACGTCGCAGACGTATTAAACCGATGCAAGCTTTTGCGTCGTATTTCTCCAATCTCCTGGGCTGTTCCTTATGAGAAAAGATAGCGTGGTTGCCTGCGATCCATCAACAGTCCCATCAGTTCCATTTGAAATGGGACTGATCTTGCGAAGAGGCAGTAGGGTTGCTGGACGTGCACGGCGATGGCCGGCGGGCGCCGGCGCACGTGCGGCCATTTTGGCAAAAAAACCGCGCACATGCGGGGGTTTTGGCAGAGCGCTGCCAAAAAAGCCCGCATGTGCGCGGCTTGGCTCGGGCAACAGCGGTGATTGCGTGCTAAAACTGCTGTTTGACATCCGAAATGTCAATCCTGATTTAACATAGAGAGCGCCTAAAGCGGTTAAATAGTTTGCGGGCCGGATTTCCTTCCACGTCAATTTTGCTCGTAAGCTTTGCTTCGATGGCCGATAGAAAACACTTCGGTGACGAGAATTTCATCTTGATTGGCGCACGACTTGCTAGCAGGCTTGCTACATCAACTTCATGCCCGCATCCCAGGCTCCGCCAACTTCCTCGCCAACGACGCGGTAAATGCGACGGGTGGAGTCGTAGACGATGGGGCGCATCTTGGCAAAGTCTACGCGGCCTTCCTCGTCGAGCACACTTTCGTCCACGCGGGTGTTCACGATGCGGCCTACGATACGCGCGCCGTGCTCGTCGCCTTGGATGTCCGTCACCTCGCACTCCATGGTGAGCGGGAATTCCTCGATTACGGGTGCGTCCACGAACTCGGACTTTGTGAAGGTTATGCCGGAGGCTGCAGCCTTGTCCACCTTATTACCGGTTGCGATGCCGAAGTAGTCGGCCTCGATCACGTGCGCTGCGTTCGCCGGCGACACCGTGAAGGCCCCCTTCTTAACTATGTTCGCCGTGGTCTTGTGGTCGCCGATGTTGAAGCATATCTCCTTGCGGCTGCATTCGCCAGCCCACGCCGCATTCATTGCGTTGGGCGTGCCGTTTTCGTCGTAACTTGCGATGATGAACACAGACTGCGGGAACAACTCGCCCACACTTCCAAGGTTTTTGAATGCCATGATTGTTCACCTTTCCTATTCTCGTTGCAGAAATCGGTTTTGCTTTGCTCGGCTTCGTGAGGACTTTCCGAAACCTGTGAAATTCAGTATGATTTCACGGCAGGCTGAAAACCAGTACTGTTTTCTAAGATAGGTACTATCATGGAGGAAAGCATGGGGCTCTCGGATGTCAAGATAGGCGATGCCCGCTTTGAGGAGACGGGGTATAGCTACACGATGTCGCTCATCCAAGGAAAGCACAAGATGGTCATCCTCTACTGCCTGATGGAGTTCCAACCGGTGCGTTTCAACGAGATGAAGCGCTACTTGGGTCGGATCACAGACAAGACACTTTCGGCCAATCTGAAAGAGCTCGAAGCCGACGGCCTCGTTGCCCGCAGGGAGTATCCGCAGGTGCCGCCCAAGGTCGAGTATTCGCTTACTCCGCTGGGCGAGTCGTTGATGGTCGTGCTCGATCAGCTTTGCACCTGGGGTGAGGAGCACATGGGGGCGCGGGGATAGAGGCCTC
>CADBQL010000309.1 GCA_902796815.1 uncultured Coriobacteriaceae bacterium
AAATGCGAATCGAATAGGGGAGTAAAACATGCCTATCAATCTTGCATCCGAGAATCTGGCCGTCATCAAGGTTGTCGGCGTTGGCGGGGGCGGCACGAACGCCGTCAACCGCATGGTCGAAGCTGGAGTCCAGGGTGTCGACTTCATCGCGGTCAACACGGATCGCCAGGCGCTTCTGATGTCGGATGCCGACAAGACCATCCACATCGGCGAAGATCTCACCCGCGGTCTGGGTGCAGGCGCGAACCCCGAGGTGGGGGCTCAGGCAGCAGAAGAAAGCCGCGATGCGATTCGCCAGGCGCTTGCCGAGGCCGACATGGTCTTCGTGACAGCTGGCGAAGGTGGCGGCACGGGTACGGGCGCAGCGCCCGTCATCGCCCAGATTGCGCGCGACGAAATCGGCGCGTTGACGGTCGGTATTGTGACCAAGCCGTTCTCGTTTGAGGGACGGACCCGTCGCAACCAGGCTGAACAGGGCGTTGAGCTGCTTTCGCAGAAGGTGGACACGCTCATCGTCATCCCGAACGATCGGCTGCTCGAAGTCGTCGACAAGAAGACGAGCATGCTCGATGCGTTCCGCATCGCCGACGACACGCTTCGCCAGGGCATCCAGGGCGTCACGGACTTGATTACGATTCCCGGACTCATCAACCTCGACTTTGCCGATATCCGCACCGTCATGAAGGATGCGGGCACGGCCATGATGGGCATCGGTATTGCTGAGGGCGAGAACCGCGCCCTCGACGCAGCTCAGCAGGCAATCAATTCCAGTCTGCTCGAGACCTCCATCTCTGGCGCTACGCGCGTCCTGTTCTCGATTGCCGGTGCGCCCGACCTCACGCTTACTGAGGTCGATGCGGCAGCGCGTACGGTCGAGGCTTGCGCCGACGAGAGCGCGAACATCATCTACGGCCAGATCGTCGACGAGTCCATGGGCGACACGGTGCGCATCACCGTTATCGCGACCGGTTTCAAGACCGATTCCCGTACTCCGCAGAATCGCGATTACAACCGAGGCGATTACCTGGCCTCGAGCACGCAGGATTCCGCCGGTGCGGCGTCCTCGGCGCTTGCCGGCTCGATGTACACGCCGTCTGCGGCAGCAGCTCCGGCGCGTGCGACGACGCAGGCGAACCGCTTCACGGACGAGGATTACATTCCCGAATTCCTCAGGCGTAGGTAATGCGCGCTCATTCGGCCGTGAGTCTTCCTCTTCCAAAAATCGATGCGCTCCCGTTGGGGGCGCATCGCGTTTCTGAACAGGCTGAATCCCAAGCATCACTCACCGTTTTGACGGACGCGGCGCTCTTTGAGGCAATCGGCGTTCGCATCGCGTTCACGCAGCGTGGTCAGTATGAAGGGGAGGGCGTAAGTACCGGGCCTTTCGCTCGCCTCAACCTTGCATTGCATGTGCCCGACGATCGCGAAGCGGTCATGCAGAATCGCTCGCTGCTCATTCGGCAGCTCGCCGGGTCGGATGTGCCGTTCGTCATACCGAATCAGGTGCATGGCACGCACGTCGTCTTCGTAAAAGACGCTTCGGGCGCCTCTGCGGCACAGAAGGAAGCGGACTTGGGGGCAGATGCGGTGCTCGTAAGGGCTTCGCGTGTGGGGGCGTTGCTGTGTTTTGCTGACTGCCTGCCGCTTATCTTGGTGGCGCCTGATGGTTCGTTCGCGGTCGTGCATGCTGGTTGGCGTGGAGCAGTTGCCCATATTGCAGGCAAGGCCTGCCGTGCGCTTGCCGAAAAATGCGAAATGAGCCCCGCGACATTCAACGCATATATCGGTCCGCATATCCGCAGCGAATGCTTCGAGGTGGGCAAAGAGGTTGTGGGGCAATTCGCCAACGAATTCGGCGATGAAGTCGTCGCCGATGACAGGCACGTCAGTTTGGCTTGTGCCGTTTCCATCGATTTGGAAAGGGTGGGCATGAATTACGCGCGCATAGCGGATGCATGCGTGTGCACGAAATGCCATCCAGATAAGTATTTTTCGTACAGGGCTTCGGACGGGGCGTGCGGAAGGCATGGTGCCGTCGCCATTTCGCTTGGCCTTTCCGGTCTGGATTCGAAGCGTTGATGAAGCGTTCCATTCGGATCGTGCGGTTTTATACGCGCGAATCAATTGGAAGCGGAAAGGAGACATCATGACCGTTCAACAACGTTACGAGACGACACGCAAAACGCTCGACGAGGTCTGCAAGCAAGCTGGGCGCGCGGGTGATGACGTGCGACTCATCGCTGTATCCAAGACCGTTGGGCTTGACGAGGTTGCCGAAGCGATAGCCGCTGGTGCGAGCGATTTCGGCGAGAACCGCCCAGATCAGCTCATGGAAAAGGCCGATGCCTTCCCGCAAGTGCGCTGGCATTTCATCGGGAACATCCAGTCCAGGCGCATTCGCGACATCGTCGGCCGCGCGTGCTTGATTCATTCCTTGACCGAGTTGAGTCATGCGCGCAAAATCGACGTATGCGCCGCTGCTCTCGGTATCACGCAAGATGTCCTTCTCGAGGTGAACGTATCGGGCGAGCAGAGCAAGAGCGGCCTTTCGCCCGAAGAGGTGAAAGGCTTGCTTGACGAGGTTGCAGGCATGGCTCACGTTCGCGTATGCGGGCTTATGACCATGGCGCCGCAAGGTGACATGGACGAAGCTCGCAAGACGTTTCGCGGCCTTGCCGCGCTCGCGCGAGAGCTGCGCTCGCAGATGGACCCGTCAGCAGCCGCGGCATTCTGCGAGCTTTCCATGGGCATGAGCGAGGATTGGCATGTGGCCGTAGAAGAAGGCGCCACGATGGTGCGCATCGGCCGCGCGATCTTCAGCGAATCGTTTTAATTCGGCCGTCCTCCATCGTGGGGATTTTGCCTAATTGGCGTAGTGCGCGGATTCATCGGGTAGTATTGCAAAAGCAATTTGATACGAGTTAACGCGAGAAATGGATGAGGTAATGCCAAGGGACTTTTCGATGGATGGTGTCAGCGGAATGCTCGACGACCTGAAATCCCGGCTCGGGTTTACACGAAATGACGAGTACGAAAAAGATGAGTACGATGAGTACGACGAGTACGACAACTATGATGACTACGACGATGCTCCGAACGAGGATGCGGGTTTTAAGCCTGTGACGAGGTCGTCTACGCGAACATCTAATTATGGGCGCGCAGATAGCTTTCCCAATCTTGTTTCGTTCGACGACGTCAAAGCGTCTACGACAGTGCCCGACCGGCTCCGCCGCGACCCGCTCGCGTCGAACGACCGCACCGAGCAATCGCTCGTTGGAGGTCATTATGTTATCGATGCGACGGCGCCGGCGCCTTCTTCTCCAGCGTACAAGGCGGCTCAGCGCGATGCTGCGAACAAGGTTGGAGCTTTCACGCCGCCTATAGCGAATGCCGTGACGACACCTGCCATGCCATCGGCTGCAACAAGCACATATGCAACGACGCAGGTGGCGGGTTCGTACGATCCGTATGAGGCATATTCGACCAAGACGCCTTCGACACACGCGCCGACTCGCACGCTCACGGTTGTCAAACCGATGTCGTATGGTGATGTTGAGCGCGTGGCGCGCGCGGTCAAATCGGGTGATGTGGTCGTGTTGGCGATGCGCAATACGCCTGACGACCTTTCCAAGCGCATCCTCGATTTTTCGTTCGGTGTGGCGAGCGCTCTCGACGCAAATGTAGAATGCCCTGGTAACAAGGTGTTTGCGATAGCGCGAGGAAGCGCG
>CADBQL010000310.1 GCA_902796815.1 uncultured Coriobacteriaceae bacterium
ACACGGCAGACCTTGCGAAGAGCCGAGTTCGGCTTCTTCGGGGTGGTGGTGTACACGCGGGTGCACACGCCACGCTTCTGCGGGTTGCCCTTCAGAGCAGGCGTCTTGGACTTGTCGACCTGCTTTTGGCGGCCCTTGCGGACCAGCTGGTTAATTGTAGGCATTTAACAAATCTCCTTATTACTTTTTGGGTTGCGTCGTCGTCACGCCGCTCCCCTCTTCTACTTGTTGACCGTGGGGCGATCTGCACGTTGAAAGGAATCTGCAGCACCAGATGCCTAACGCGTGTGACCTGCCGTTATAATCAACGGACGCTTCGTGTGCGTTCAGCTGATACGCGCACGAACCTTCGTCTCCAGCACGAGACGCAAGGCGAAATGGTAAACGCGCTGAACAGGCTTGTCAAACAACACGCACCCGGGCGTATCCATTCATGGCACATTTTATCCACAATCGATTGGAAAACCCCGGACGCCACCGCTGAGCACCTCTGCTCCTACGAAAAAAAGCCGAAAGGGGAGACTCCCCTTTCGGCCACAAGACTGATGATTAAGCGCGCTATGCCTCCAGGATTCTCGATGCAACCTGCTTCTTTCGCGAAAGCACACCGGGCATCCACGTTCCGCCCTCGCCCGTGCACTCGATGCCAAATGCGCGATTGACGATTCGGCGGTTGCCTTCGCAGAGGAACTGGCTGCCCTCAGCAATGATGTCGGTAACCATCAGCAACACGCAGATGTAGCCGTTTTTCTCGATGAGCTCGCGCATGTAGGCGCGCATCTCCTTCTCGCGGCCCATGCACGAATCCAAATTAGTCGTCTCGTGTTGAGCGATGAGGACGGTGCCCTCACCCAGGTCGAACTCCTTGGAGTCAGCGCTGACTAGCTTGTCGATGGGCATATCGTCATCTCCGCCGCGGAACGAGAACACCTCCATGCCAAAATCGAGCGGCTCCATGCCGACGATCTCCGCTAGGAAATCGACCACCTGGGCATCGATCGGCGTCGCCGTCGGCGATTTGAGCACGACGGTGTCGGTCATCACGGCCGAAAGTAGGACAGCTGCGATTTCACGGGGGATGGTCACACCATAGCGCTGCGCCTCGAGCGTCACGATCGTAGCCGACGAGCCTACCGGCATGTTGATGAATTTAATCGGATAGATGGTCGAGACGTCCGCGATGCGATGGTGGTCGATGATCTCAACAACTTCGGCATCCTCGATACCGGCCGCCGCCTGGCTAACCTCGTTATGATCGACGAGGATGACCTTGCGATGCGGGTGTACAGCGATATCGGACCGAGTCACAATACCGATGGGCATGTTGTCCTCGTCGAGCACAACCGCCTCCCTGAACGGCTGGTGCATAAGATCCGAAACCGCCTCGTCCAAGCGCCCGTCTTTATTCAATGTCAAAATGCCATGTTCCATGACCGTGTCAACCGTCTGATCGAGCGAGGCGATGAGATCGGCGGCCACCGACATCTCGGTCGCGCCTTCGGTCTCGAGCACGTCGGTCGCCGAAATGTAGCGGTTGGCGATCATGCGCGTCGAGATAAGGCCCTTGTAGGTGCCGTCCTCGTTCGTAACGACGAGCGCCTGCACGTTATGCTTTCGCAGGACACGACCAGCTTCGATTATCTTCGCCTTTGCGCCGATGCTGATCGGATCGCAAGTCATGACATCGGATACGCGCGCGAACAGGTTGTTTATGACCATGGGGACGTCGATTCCCCACTTGTCGAGCACACCCGCCGTCTCGCGGGGCAAAGGACCGAGGCGCGCCGGCACATACGTGGGCACATCCTCGCCCGGCACCGCATCTCGTTTTGCCAGCTCGTTTTTGAGCCACGCATAGCCGATTGCCGCGCTGATTGCATCGTTGTCGGGATTCCTGTGTCCTACTACTATAATTGGCGCTGCCATTGTTCTCCTCGTTTCGATCTGTCGCATAGGGCGATTGCCCGCATTCGTTGATTGGTCGCACGCATATTATACCCGCCTCGTCTTTGTAGAAGGGCCGTTGGATGGCCCTTCTACCGAGCAAAGAATTGCTGTTCACATGAGTCCGCACGTCCCGCAAAACCCTAGGTGAAAATGCGCATCAGCCTGTCCTCGTGGCTAGATAATAGTCTGCGGAATCGCCGATGTCATGCCTTTGCCTACCTCACCTGGGATTTTGCTGTGAAATCCCTCTGACACAGTGAACTGCAGTGGCATAGACGCGCTTATCCGTTGGAATCGTCGCCAGCGTCGTCGCTTCCGTCATCCGAATCGTCTTTGGCGTCCGAATCGGCATCACCATCGCCTTCGCTGCCGCCTGAATCGGCGCTGCCATCCGAATTGTCATCGTCGCCATCGTCGACATCGGCATCCCCACCGTATATGGCTTCGACCTTCGTGCCCGCATCCACGGTGGTTCCAGCATCGGGGTCGGTCGACATCACTTCCATATTCGGGTTTTTCTTGTCGTAATCGAGCACAAGACCCAAGTCTTTGAGGGCAGCCGCCGCATCCTTGCCTTTCATGCCAGACAAGTCGGGAATCTCGACGGTCGCGGGCTGAGGCCTGTCGGGGAAAATCCCTTCGACCATCGAGCCTGGTTTGACTTCGGTTCCAGCCGCCGGATTAGTTGCCGTCAGCTCCTCGCTTCCCCTGCTTTCGTCGTATTTGAACTTGAGACCCGCATCGTTTATCACACCAAGCGCGTCATTGCCAGTCATGCCGACCACATTCGGGACTGCGACGGTTGTCGGTTCCGGATCGGGCTCGGTTCCCTCGACCACAAAGCCGGGATCAACAAGTGTACCCGCAGCGGGATTCTGGGCAATAAGAGGCTGGTTACCCATGCTTTCATCGTATTTGAGGCCGAGACCCAACTCTTTACATTCCTCCAGTGCGTCGTCTCCCGACATGCCGACGATGTCCGGAACCTCAACCGTCGAGGACTTATGCTGCAGTCTCAACGAAACTACCGTTCCTTCGTCCACCGTGGTTCCTGCATCGGGGTTCATGGCGATGACCGTTCCGTCTTCCTCTCCCGTATAGCGATAATCAAGCCCTGCGCTTTCGAGCGCTTTCGCTGCATCATCGAGCGTATAGGTATACACATCGGGAACTTCCACCTGTTGCGCCGGTGCAGGGCCAAGCGACACACAGAGCGTAACGATAGTCCCCTTGGGAACCTCGACTCCAAAGTCGACAGACTGGCTCATGACTATGCCCTCATCGAACGAGTCGCTGTAGGAGGTCGATTTGTCGAAGCCCAAGCCCAAGTTCGTAAGCGCGCTGCTCGCACCCTCGAAGGGCTCTCCCACCAAATCGGGAACTGAAACCTTGTTGTCTTCCAAAGCGGTCGCAAACGCAATCTGCGTGCCTTCGTCAACCTGAGTTCCCGCAGCAATAGATTGCTGGCACACCAAACCCGGCGCGACGTCTGACGAGACGACGGGGTCACCTGGAACGCCGATGAGGCCGGCGTCGGAAATCGCCTTTTCTGCATCGGTTTGGTTCAGTCCAATCAAATTAGGAACGGCCACTTTATCTGGCGCTTTCTTGCCAAGCGAAACGGTCAACGACACCTTTGCTCCGGCATTCTCTTTTGCGAGCGCTTCGGGTTTTTGGGATATTACCAGGCCGCTTTGAACGGTATCGCTGTTGTCGTACAAGACTTCACCCAGCTTGAGACCCGCTTTTTCGAGTAGCCGCTGGGCATCTTTTACCTCGAGATACACAAGATTTGGAACCTCGACCTGAGCCGTAGAGCTTGCGGAGCTCGATGAGCTCGCAGAACTCGCAGAGCTTGCCGCGCTTGACGAACTCGCAGAGCTTGAGCTGCTCGCTTGAGATGAACAGCTACATCCCGCAACCACGAGCGCGACCGCAACGGCCATCAGCATTAGCGCGGTGGTTAACAACCTTTTCTTCATGACGCTCCCCTTCCAGTTCATGACGATAGCCTACAAGCCTTCGACCTTGCGAAAGTGTCTCGCGCACATCCTCCCATCCCCGATTCTCTGGCGGACGGCACTTCGAAAAGCCGTACCCGTCCTTTCGAATCATATCAGGTTTCAATCTTGACGATGGGGGCGTAGTCCTTGAGTAGCTTTTTCGTCTGGCCGGACTTCACGAACTTGATGTGAAGCGTATCTCCATCGACCTTCACGACCGTGCCGCGGCCGAACGTTTTGTGGTCCACGAAATCGCCTTTGGAGAACGTTACCGTCGCGCCCTCCTTTTTCTGTGCAGCTGCCGAAAGCCCGGTCCGCACGTTGCGCGACCGCTCGCCGGAGCCAAACGCGCTCGAGCGCCCAAACACGCGTCCCTCGCCCGCTTCGGTGCCCGAGCCGGAAATACCGCGACGCGACCCGCGCTTTTCCCAGCCCGTGCCGCTGAAGCCCGCCGAACCCACGCCGGTCGTCTGGCGCAGCTCCTCAGGGATTTCCTGCAAGAAGCGCGACACTGGATTCACATGCGTCGAACCGAACAGCTGACGCTGCGAGGCGCAGGTCAGATACAGGTTCTTGCGAGCACGCGTGATGGCAACGTAGGCCAATCGGCGCTCTTCTTCGACGCTTTTCGCATCGCCAACGGAATTGATGTGCGGAAACAGCGACTCTTCCATCCCTGCCACGAAAACGCAATCGAACTCCAGGCCTTTTGACGAGTGCACCGTCATGAGCGTAACCGCGCGACCGTCGTCGCTGGCCGCATCGAGGTCGGTCCGCAAGCGCACCCATTCGATGAAGTCAGCCAGCGAATCGCCGCGCAGCACGCGCGCGGGCTCTTCTCCCGCCTGCTCGCCTACCGTCGGCGCCGCGAACTCCGCGTCGTCATCCTCATGCGTCGCAGTGAACTCGTCGACGACGCCGAGGAACTCCTTGATGTTTTCGATGCGGCCGCGCGCCTCGTCTGTGCCCTCGTTCTGCAAAGCTTCCACGAGGCCGGCTTTGTCGATGATCATCTCGATCACCTTACGTAAATCGCCCGAGTAGCTGCTCGCATCGCGGATGATCTGCACGAACTCGCTAACCGCACGACGCGATGCCGGGCGCAGCTCCTCGTCGACAACCGAAAGCTCTGCCGCATTCATAAATGTCGTCTGATTCTCCCGCGCAACCTGCGCGATGCGTTCGATCGTGGTCTTGCCCACACCGCGGCGCGGTACATTGATTACGCGCTGTGCCGCCATATCGTCAGCTGGATTGACGGCAAGCGTCAAGTACGCCATCACATCCGAAATCTCCTGGCGCTCGAAGAAGCGCGTGCCTCCGACGATGCGGTAAGGAACGCCAGCCCGCAAGAACATATCTTCGAGCATGCGGCTTTGCGCGTTCGTGCGATAGAACACCGCCATCTGCTCATAGCTCATACCCGCTTCATGGCGCTTTTCGATCTGGCCTGCAATCCAGCGGCCTTCGTCGCGCTCGTCCGATGCCATGAACACTTGGATCTTGTCGCCTGCGCCGCTTTCCGTGAAGAGCTTCTTGGGTTTTCGGGTGACGTTATTTGCGATGACGGCATTAGCGGCGTCGAGGATGTTACCTGCGCTTCGATAGTTTTGCTCGAGCTTAATTGTCGTACACTCGGGGTAATCGTGCTCAAACTCCAAAATGTTGCGAATGTCCGCCCCACGCCACGAGTAAATCGACTGATCGTCGTCGCCGACAACCATAATGTTGTGATGGCCTGCCGCAAGCAGCTTGCAAATCTCGTACTGGGCATGGTTCGTATCTTGATACTCGTCTACCAAGATGTAGCGGAACCGTTTCTGGTAGGCTTCCAATACGTCGGGATGATGTTTGAGCAGG